>JAAXQF010000420.1 GCA_012974435.1 Desulfuromonadales bacterium
AATTTGGACCGTACGGATACTGTACAGGGAGGATGTTTTATGAGTCACCCGCCGAACAAAATCATATGCTCGATGAATCAAGTGAGCAAGTTTTACGATAAAAAACCTGTTATTAAGGACATATCATTGTCGTATTTCTACGGCGCCAAGATCGGTGTTCTGGGACTGAACGGCTCGGGAAAGAGCTCTCTTTTACGCATTATGGCGGGGGTAGACACGGAATTCAACGGCCAGTTCATTTTAGCACCGGAATACACTATAGGATATCTTGAGCAGGAGCCGATCCTTGATGACTCGAAAACAGTCCGGGAAACCGTTGAGGAAGGCGTGAAGGAAATCGTTGACCTTATGAATGCGTTCAATCGGATCAACGAAAAATTCGCCGAGCCCATGTCCGATGAAGAGATGGACCGTCTGATCCAGCAGCAGGGAGATATCCAGGAAAAACTGGATGGGGCCGATGCGTGGGATCTGGACTCCCGCCTGGAGATGGCCATGGATGCGCTCCGCTGTCCGGCCAGCGATACTCCGGTGAAAGTGTTGTCCGGCGGTGAAAAGCGTCGGGTGGCACTTTGTCGGCTTCTCCTTCGCAAACCGGACATTTTACTTCTGGACGAACCCACCAACCATCTGGATGCCGAAACCGTGGCCTGGTTGGAACACCATCTTCAGCAGTTCGAAGGAACCGTAATCGCAGTCACCCATGACCGGTATTTTCTCGATAATGTGGCCGGCTGGATTCTTGAGCTCGATCGGGGCCACGGCATTCCCTGGAAGGGAAATTATTCTTCCTGGCTCGAACAAAAGGAGCAACGCCTCAAGCAGGAGGAAAAAACGGAAAGCCATCGCCGAAAGACCCTTCAGCGAGAGCTGGAGTGGATCCAAATGACCCCCAAGGCCCGACAGACCAAAGCCAAAGCCCGCATTAACGCCTATGAAAACCTCCTGTCCCGGGAAAGCGCTTCCCGAGCAGGAGACCTTGAAATCTACATACCGCCGGGGCCGCGTCTGGGCAACCTGGTGGTTCAGGCTGAGAATGTATCTAAGGGCTACGGCGATCGATTGCTGTTGGAGGACATGTCGTTCTTTCTGCCCCCGGGTGGCATCGTCGGCGTGATTGGCGCCAACGGCGCCGGAAAGACGACGCTGTTTAAGATGGTAACCGGCCAGGAAACTCCGGATACGGGCAGCATCCGTATCGGCGAAACCGTCCAAATGGCCTACGTGGATCAGAGCCGGGAGAGTCTTGATCCGCAAAAAACGATTTGGGAAGTGATTTCCAATGGCGCTGATGTCATCGAACTCGGCAATGTGTCGGTCAAATCCCGCGCCTACGTAGCCAGATTCAATTTTACCGGGACCGACCAGCAAAAAAACGTCAGCATGCTCTCGGGCGGGGAGCGCAACCGCGTACACCTGGCCTGCATGCTCAAGCAGGGCGCCAACGTCATCCTGCTGGACGAGCCGACCAACGACCTGGACGTGAACACCCTTCGAGCCCTGGAGGACGCTCTGGAAAATTTCGCTGGATGCGCGGTGGTGATCAGCCACGACCGGTGGTTTTTAGACCGTATTGCCACACATATCCTGGCCTTTGAAGGAGACAGTCAGGTGACATGGTTCCAGGGGAATTATTCGGAATATGAAACTGATCGCAAGAAACGGATGGGCGCCGAGGCCCTCCGGCCCCACAGGATCAAATACCGCCAGTTAACCCGGGATTGACCTTGAGGCGTCCTCCGCAATACGTTCAAGCTCTTCCCAGCGAAGGTATGCGGCTTCGATTTTTTGCTCCACTTCAGCCAGACGGGACTTTTTCCGTGCGATCTCCTCTTTTGTCTTTTTGTAAAAATTCGGATCGGACATAATCTCATAAAGTGATTTCTGATCGGCTTCAAGGAGGTCGATCTTTTGGGGCAGATCCGTTAGTTCCCGCTTTTCCTTGTACCCCAGCTTTCGTGTTTTTGGGGATTTGGGTTTTGGCTTTATCTTTTTTCCGGCTTTTTTTTCTGAAACGGGCAACTTTTCCGGTTTCGGCCTTTGAAGCAGCCAATCATCGTATCCCCCGGCGTATTCGCCAACCTGTCCTTCGGTATCGAAGGCAAGGGTGCTGGTAACCACATTGTTCAAAAAGGCTCGGTCGTGGCTTACAATCAAAAGGGTCCCCGAATATTCAAAAAGAACTTCCTCCAGCAGTTCGAGGCTTTCCACATCAAGATCGTTGGTCGGCTCGTCCAGCACAAGAACGTTGGCAGGTTTTGCAAAAATTTTTGCCAGCATCAGCCTGTTTTTTTCTCCACCGGAAAGAACATGGATCGGTGTGCGGCAACGCTCCGGAGAGAAGAGAAAATCCTGAAGATAGCTGATCACATGGCGCTTTTTACCGTTAAAAACGATAAAGTCGTTTCCCTCATCGATATTTTCCCGAACGGTTTTTTCGGTATCGAGCTGGTGCCTGAGCTGGTCGAAATAGGCGATCTCAAGATGGGTGCCATGGCGGACCCGCCCTGTGTCGGGAGTGATTTCTTTTAAAAGTATTCCCAGCAACGTTGTTTTTCCCACGCCGATTGGACCGATGATTCCCACCTTGTCCCCCCGCATGATGACCGTGGAAAAATTCCGGACGATGATTTTTTCTCCAAGAGAAAAGCTTATATCCTTTGCTTCGATGACGAG
>JAAXQF010000564.1 GCA_012974435.1 Desulfuromonadales bacterium
GGAGGCGAATCTACGCCGTCTGACCGAACGACAACGACGGCTTGATCGCCAACTGACTGCTGCCGAACGCCTCGACGTGGTCCTCGCCTCGAGTCGCGAGGTGGTGCGGCCGATCGTTTTCGGCATGGGGATCATCGCCCTGGTTTTTCTGCCGGTGCTGACCCTGCAGGGGATCGAAGGTAAGATGTTCAAACCGATGGCCTGGACCTTCATCTTCGCGCTGCTCGGGGCGCTGTTGACTGCCGTCTTCCTCTCGCCGATTCTCTCTTACTATTTCCTACCCAAACGGCCCAAGCTCCACGAGCGCAAGCTCGACGGCTGGCTGAAACGTTGCTACGAAAGGCTGTTGGTAGCGGTTTTGCGCTGGCGGCGGCTCTTTCTCGCTACGGTGATGCTGGTGCTGGTGGCGACGCTGCTCTTAACCTTCCGCCTAGGAGGAGAGTTCCTGCCCCGTCTTTCCGAGGGTTCCCTGGTGGTGAACGTTGTGCGCCTGGCCGGGGTATCGATTGAAGAGTCGATAGCCTACAACACGCAGATCGAAAAACTCCTTCAATCCGAGTTTCCCGATGAAATCCGCACGGTCTGGAGCCGGTTGGGCAGCGCAGAGGTCGCGACCGATCCGATGGGGACGGAGTTGACCGACATCTTCATGGCGCTGCACCCCCGGCAACAGTGGACCAAGGCGGAAGAACAGGCTGAGTTGGCCGGGAAGATCGAAGCGGCCCTGCAGGGTTTGCCCGGTATCCGCTCGGTGATTTCCCAGCCGATCGAGATGCGGATCAATGAGATGCTCTCGGGGATTCGCGGCGATGTCGGGATCAAGATCTATGGCGAGAACTTTGCTCAGCTGGTCGCCCTGGGTGAACAGGTCGAACAGGTGCTGAAGGAGGTCCCCGGCGCCGCCGATGTGGCGGTGGAGCAGATCATCGGTCAGCCGACCCTGCAGGTCGAGGTCGACCGGCAAGCGCTGGCCCGTTACGGGGTGGCCGCCCGGGAGGTCCTGGATGTCGTCGCTGCCGTCGGCACGCCACGGGTCGGAGAGGTCTACGAGGGGGAGCGCTCCTTCCCGCTGGTACTGCGCCTGCCCGATGCCCAGCGGCGTGATCCGAGGGTGCTGGCCGAGACGCTCATCTCCACCCGCAGCGGAGCGCTGCTGCCGCTGGAAAGCCTGGCCACCGTGAGGCAGGTCGACCGTCCCTCCACCATCAACCGTGAATGGAGCAAACGCCTGATCAAGGTGCAGGTCAATGTGCGTGAGCGGGACATCGCTTCTTTCGTGGCCGAGGCGAGAACCAGGGTCGCCGATCAGGTCCGACTCCCCGAGGGCTACCTGCTTGAATGGGGCGGGCAGTTCGAGAATCTGGAGCGTTCGCAGCAACGGCTGATGCTGGTCGTACCGCTGACCCTGCTGCTGATCTTCATCCTGCTCTACTTCAGCCTCAAGCGCCTCGGCGATGTGCTGATCATCTACACCGGCATCCCGCTGGCCGCGATCGGCGGCGTACTGGCCCTCTATCTGCGCGACATCCCCTTCAGCGTCAGTGCCGCGGTCGGCTTCATCGCCCTTTCCGGGATCGCCGTGCTCAATGGCCAAATGCTGGTTTCCGCCATCCGCAACCTGCTCGCTGAAGGGGTGCCACTGGCCGAGGCGGTTCCCGCGGCCGCCAAGCAACGCCTGGTGCCGGTTCTGGCGACGGCGATCACCGATGCGGTCGGATTCTGGCCGATGGCGGTTTCGCTCGGAATGGGCGCCGAAGTGCAACGTCCACTCGCCACCGTCGTTGTCGGCGGGGTCTTGACTTCTACGCTGTTGACCCTGTTCGTATTGCCTTCGCTCTACCTCTTTTTCAGCAAGGAGGAATCGACAAAGAACTCATAGAAACGGTTCAGATCCCATCCGCAGTCTTGCGGATGGGATCTGAATGCTGGCCGGACAGCATGGAAAACAGGCGGTCTGATTATCTAGGGGTTCTGTCGGGGAAGCTTCAGCGGGCAGGGGATTGCAGACGCTATGCGGGATGCGACGGATAAATTGTAATTGCTCAAACTTGGTCTGACAGTCACTGTCAGATCTGGTCACGCTCAAAATGCTCAAAATAGCTACCCATCCCTCAAAACTCCTGTAGATATACGCGAACCCTATTTGACAGGACTTTTGCAAACGAAATGCAGTGGGCTATTGATCGTGCTGAGCAATTGCAACAACTGCTTAGTTTTGGAAAAACCTTTGATTTGAATATCTCTTACATCTACAGTCGCTTGATGTTTTTTTGAATAACTGTCTTAGAATTACCGTAACGAAAAAACAAACTTAATTCCCTGTCAGCTTTATGAGGCGAATTTTGCTATTAATTCAAAGGATCACGCATTGAGTAAAAAAAAACAACGACAGAAGCCCACCACGGAGAAGGTTTTTCCTCAGCAAAAAGCATCGATACCTGAACGGTCTGTGAAGCAGAGTAAAAAGAAACGGCCACCGGTGTTGAAGAAAATAAAAGTAAAAGGGGTCAGCCCCTGACAATAGACATGTCATTTGTCAGGGGCTGACCCCGCTGTCTATATATATACGGGAAGGACTCTGTTTTGAGCGATAAAAAGCTAGAAATATTATGCGATATGGTGACAACGAGTCATACCCGCATCCAGCAGGATTTCAACGATATTAATCCCATGGTGATCTTGCATGATCAACAGCCTGATACTATTAGCTATCAATTTTCCTTGAAAGATAAGGATCCAGATGAGAAATTCACCTAGTCGGCTATTGAAGGCGGCTATGAATAGTAATGGGTGAAGTTGATAGCCTCTTGTAGCACTTCTATATAATTCAATCTCTTTCACCTTATATTGATAAACGAATCATTATCGTCTATGTTTTCACAACAGGGGATAACTTATACTAAGGAAATGAAAAGCAATGGCAACCATTACTGAATTAGCCGCACAAATCGTATCAGCACATGCATCATCAACTGTAATGACAAAAGATGAGCTTTTCTCTGAGCTTAAAGAAATACATGCGGCTCTGTCTGCCATGGAAAACGGTGAAGCCATGCCTACTGCTGAAGCAGTAGAAGAGGATGCTCCCGTAATCTCAAAGCGTAAAGCTTTCGGTAAAAAGCAGATCACCTGTATGATTTGCGGCAAAGGCTTTACTACACTTAAGCGTCATCTGGGGACTTCTCACGATATGACAGCTAAGGAGTATCGGGATAAGTTTGATATTCCTGCAGGTACTGTACTGGTGTTTTGGTTCAGCGTGAATTGGAGAATCGCTTCGATTGAGTTAGACTACGTGATCGGAGAAATTCACCATGCGAAAAAAACGTTACAACTACACGGC
>JAAXQF010000265.1 GCA_012974435.1 Desulfuromonadales bacterium
CTCTTCTATACATAAGCAAAGACCTCTTTACAGTTGGTGAAGGTTACCGCTGGACCTTGATTGAACCAAGCGAAGTTCGAATCCACCTCTGCAATGACTGGGTCGATAGTGATTCTTTCGAACAATCTCTAGCAACAACAGAATGCCTCTTTGAAACATCCTGTAAATTAATTGAATTCGTGGTTCCCAAAGGATGCAAAATCCTCCTAGAAGCCGCAATTAGACTGTTAGCCCTATGCAACCAACTAGCACTAACGAAAAAAAGATTACAACTCGATTTTAGCGATTGCCCTTCAACGCTGAGATATTTAAATCGAATGGGATTTTTTGACCACCTTGATGAACGCGTGTCCGTGCTTCCCAGTAGACCAGAACTATCTGGGGCAGAGATCTATAAGGGTAACAGTAATGCTGTTGTTGAGTTTGGCGCCATATGCCCCAAAAAACCTGATGAAACAATCCCTGAACAGTTAAAGAACAGTTTTGTTTTCTACGCTGGCGAAAAATATTCACTCGCCGCATTTACAATCATCTCAGAACTATTTGGTAATGTACACGACCACTCAGAAACACCAATCCCCGGTTTAGTTGCATTGCAAATGTACAAGGGTAAACACCCTCACCTGCAAACGGTGGTTTCTGATAGTGGGAAAGGAATAATCGGCACCCTTGTCCCAGTGGTGGAACAAATTTACCCAGAGCTAGCCCAGACGTTCGATTTCACTGATCCTGAATCTAGAGTTCTATTAGTCAAAAAAGTTTTTGAAAACGGTGGGATTACACAAACAGGTGAGAAAGCACGTGGCCTTGGGCTAAAACGGAGCCAAGAATATGCGATCAAATACAATGCGAATATCTCAGTTAGACAAGAAAACTTTGAACTAAAGCTATTTTATCGCAAGGGCGAATTACGTTCCTCTGATCATACACTCGATATGCACACGATTCGTGGAACCCATGTTTGTTTCGACTTTTTTCTTGACTAACGCGCCCAGCTCTCGTTAAATTAACAAAATGAAACAGAATCCAATTATGATTTCACTCCTAAAACTCACTAAAAATGATCATCCCTTTGGCAACACTCAAGGAAGAGAAACGTACAGAAAGCTTGCTGAGTTTATTGATGCCCACCCTACTCAAACTATCTTTGGTGTTTCATTGACCGGTATCGAAGCAACAGATGCATCGTTCCCTCGCGAAAGCGTAATTTCAATAGCGAAGCAGTACCGTGGAGAAAAGGGGTTCTTTCTCGAAGGCTTCAAATCAAGAGACCTAATTGACAACTGGAATTATGCCGCTAGAGCAAAAGAGCAACCTCTGGTTATTTGGGGAAATGAGAGTTTTGAATTGATCGGCCCCGAGATTAGCTCATCAGTTAGAACACTCCTTAACTACATATTTGAAAATCGTTCGGTTCCTACATCGAAAGTTGCCACAGATCTTCATATCTCCGTCCAAAACGCCAGTACGAAACTAAAAAAACTAGTTAATCAGGGCTTCATCATGCGTTCTGAGGAAATTGCTGAGTCTGGCGGCCTCGAGTACATCTACAAAGCAATAAGATAATTCTGCTTAAACCCCTTGACTTATCCAGAATCAGGCTGCTATTCTTCCCCTGGCACATTTTTTTAACTTCAGGTTAAACGGCTTAAGTTAAGCAGAAGCGGAGACAGCATGGCAACCAATCCCCCAAAAGGTGATGGCCACAGAATTGGAGCGGTCCGAGATCGCTCTCAAACCTACAACCCCCAAAATGGACATTGGGTCAAACGAGACTCACAAACAGGCCGCTTCATGGACCAAAAAGCTGACAACAAACCCTTCAAGGGTGTCAGAAAAGAAAAATGAAAACATATCGGGCTTCTTTTTTGGAAGGGCTATCAACCCACAACTCTAACAAGTGAGGAATCAACAAAATGGAAAAGAATAATTCTAACGAAGTGCAGGGTAAACACGTTGATCAAGGAGCTAAGGATGACCACCAAAAGGTGAAGAAAGTTACCATTGTTGTCAATGCGCGGCAGGTAGAAGTCGAGAAAGGCGAGCTTACCTTTGATGAGGTTGTGGGTTTGGCATACGACAACCCTGCCACTGGGGAGAATATTTTATTCACCGTTTCATACTTCAAGGGTCACGGAGAGAAACCAGAAGGCAGTATGGTGCAAGGTGATACTGTCAAAGCAAAAGAAGGGATGGTGATCAATGTCTCACAAACTGATAAGTCTTAATCCTGATCTCAAGAGGTTGCGTGATGAGGGTTACAATATCGAAATTCGAGAAACCCATCTGCTGGTCAAAGATATCCCGTATGTGGATTGTAATCGAACAATACAAAAAGGTGTTCTTGTCTCGCCTCTAACTCTGGCCGGAGACAAAACCTCTCCGCCTAATACCCATGTTGTGCATTTTGATGGTGCGCATCCTTGCAACGCTGACGGAACAGAAATCAAGCCGCTTATTCACCAGGCAATTACTAGTAATCTCGGCAAGGACTTGACGATCCAACGCTCCTTTTCTCATAAACCGGCTGCGGGCTATCCCGATCACTATTCGAAAATGTCAACATATGCAGCCATCATCTCTCATCAGGCCCAAGCTCTCGACTCCAGCGTCACAGCCCAAACGTACCCCCCCTTTGAAGAAGAGACTGACAGCTCGGTATTTATG
>JAAXQF010000490.1 GCA_012974435.1 Desulfuromonadales bacterium
GCCTGCGTGGTGAAGACATTATTACGACCCAACCACACATAAGTGACATCATAATAATGCATACGGCTCATACTTTTTGCATCGTTAAACAAATATAAATCGCCCTACCATCTTTGGCAGGGCGATCACATTTAAACACGTTTGATTTTGGATGTTATCAGATGACCAACGATAACAATGTGGCAAACAAAAACGGCAAGGCGAGTCAAGCTTTTTTCGCCAAAAGAAAACGCATAAGACAGATATCAGCCGAGAGATGCAAGGGCCTTTTTTAACCGACTCAAAACAGCCTCTTTTCCGAGCACGTAGACAACATCATAGATACTCGGGCTGACCGTTCCACCAACCAGAGCAACACGTACCGTGGGGCCGATCTTGCCAAATTTGAGGCCACTCTCTTCCATTACAAAACTAAACGCTCTTTCAATATCTTCAACATCAAAAGACGACAATTCACTCAAACTTTTGATAGTCATCTCAAGGACGCCAACCTTATCTGCAGTCAGGAACTTCGCAGCAGCAGTCTCATCATAGATTTCAGGGGCCTCAAAATAAAAACGCGCTCCCTCAGCCATCTCTACCAGCGTCTTGGCACGCTCCTGGAGGGTTTTAACGACAGCGGACATATCCGGGCCGTTTTCAATATCAACGCCCTGCCCTTCAAGCAGTTCTGCGACCAAACCTGCAAGACGCTGCGGATCACCGGTCTTGATGTAATGCTCATTCAGCCACAACAACTTGTCCGGGTTAAAAACTCCCGCTGAGCGGCCAACGCTATCAAGGCTGAACTTTTCGATCAGGTCATCCATTGAGAAGATCTCTTCATCACCGAACGACCAGCCGAGGCGTACCAGGTAGTTAACCATAGCCTCCGGAAGAAAGCCCATCTCCCTGTAAACCATAACGGAAGTCGCACCATGACGCTTGGAGAGCCGTTTCTTGTCTGCCCCCAGGATCATCGGCACATGGGCAAACTCTGGGACTTCGTAGCCAAGAGCTTTGTACATGGGAATCTGGCGCACCGTGTTGTTGACATGATCATCACCACGAATAACCAGGTTGATACCCATCTCGGCATCATCGATCACCACCACAAAGTTATAGGTCGGGTTGCCATCGGTACGCTGGATAATCAGATCATCAAGCTCATCGTTTTCAACCGATATCGTGCCCTTGATACGGTCGACAAAAGCAGTATTGCCATCACGAGGCGTTTTAAAACGAATAACAAAGGGTGCCTCAGGTTGATCAGTACGCTCACGGCAAGTTCCGTCGTAACGCGGCTTGCCACCGGCCTTCATTGCGGCTTCACGTTTGGCGTTCAATTCGTCGGCGCTGCAGTAACAACGATAAGCGAGACCCTTGTTGAGCAGGTCAGTGACCTTACTCTTGTAGAGATCGTAACGTTCCGACTGGTAAAAAGGGCCTTCATCGTAACTGAGCCCCAGCCAGTCCATAGCCTGCAAGATAGCATCGACTGATTCCTGAGTAGATCTCTCCACATCAGTGTCCTCTATCCTCAGGACAAAGATGCCCTGCTCTTTCTTAGCCAGCAGGTAATTAAACAGGGCCGTCCTGGCGCCACCAATGTGCAGGTAACCGGTTGGACTCGGGGCAAAACGAACTCGTAAATCAGACATCAAAAAACTCCAGAGGAAAATTTAACGCAAAGACGCAAAGGCGCTAAGCGAAACTATAAAAGTCAAAAGCTAAAGATATTCCAAGAAACACCTTACCGACAGTTTATGATTATTGAATCAAACAATTGGGCCTTATTCCCCGCAGCTTGCTGCGTTGTTTAACTTGAAAGCGACAACCTTTGTTTGGCCGCGATGAAAGTCTATTAAGGTCTATGGTTAGAACCAAAACCTATAGCATCTCTTTTTAGATTGTACAGATTTTCATAGATTCTGATCGCGGCTAAAAATAGATTCCGATTGTGTTGACAACAAAAGTTACAGGCTGTTGATACCTCGTAGTTTGCTGCGAGGTCGTTCATCAAGAGTCAACGCCTTCACCTCTTTGCGACTTAGCGTCTTTGCGTTGATTGCTTTAAAGGCTCCAAAAACAATAAAGGGCCACCGTACAGTGACCCGCTTTATACCGGAATTTATGGTGAGTGGCAAGCCTGTCACGACATTCAAAAAACACGCACGCCGGCATAGCCGACAACTGAAGACTGGTCTCCGGTCACATCTCCGGAATTACTGTATGCAACCAACTCCGCTTGCGTGGCACCAAATGCCAGAGCAGCCCTGAGCATAACGACTGTCGGCAAGACACCACACATGGAGATCTTGTTCTCGTGCACGACCTTGTAAAGTCCTTCAGGGTCCAGAGCCAGAACCCTGTCCAGCGCCAGAGAGTCCTTCTGACGAGCAATTTCCCCTGATTCGTAATGAGTCATATCAGTACTGGCAACAATCAGTGGGGGCTCCTCACATGCGGAGATGACGCGTGCCAACCCATCGCCAAGGCCCAGCAGTGTGTCCAGGGGCATACGGCCTATGCAAAGTGGAACAATCCGCAAACCGGGAGACGCGTATTGCAGGAAAGGAACTTGCACCTCGAGAGAATGTTCATCCATGTGAGCCGTAAAATCATCAGCGGCCATAGAACATTCTGCCAACAAACGCTCGGCCAGAGCTGAAGCGATCTCCACTCGCCCGAGGGGAGTCTCCCATGCACCATGTGCGTAAACCGCAGCCGCATGGCCACGACCGTGATGATTGGGCCCGAGGATAATGACTTCTTTGGGGATTTTCACATGTGAAAAGGTTTTGCCGGCCACTGCTCCAGAGTAAACATAGCCGGCATGGGGTGACATCACAGCGATAGAGGGCTCAGGCGTCGCGGCCACCATTAACGCTTCGACATCACTCTGAAGCCGTTCTTTATTTCCGGAGTAAAATTGTCCTGCAACAACAGCTGTACGTAACATGAGCTTTCCCGACTAAGGAGTTATACAAACCAGGCACGATAGATCATGCGCAAACCAACCAGAATCAATAGGCCGGCGAATACCCTGAGAAGTTTATCATGGGTTGTACGACTGGCAACACGGACACCGATACGCGCCATTCCAATCGTAAAGGGTGCAACCAGGGCCAGAACCAGACAATTAACATAGCCAAGGGAGAATGGTGGTAACAGGTTGGACTCCCAGCCATGGAACATGTACGACAGAGCACCAAACAGAGAAGACACAACAATCAGAGCGCTCGAGTTGCCAACGGCAAGGTGAATTGGGAAGCTCAAAGCGATAACCATTAATGGTACGGCAATAACACCACCGCCGACACCGAAAAAAGAGCTGAAGACGCCGCCGGCAAAGCCAACCAGTGCCAAGGCCCAACGTGAAACCTGATCTCTTCGTTCCGGTGGCAGCCGCGGGTGAAAAATCAGCAGTTGGGCGGCAACCAGAATCTGCATCACACCAAACAGGCCTTTAAGCCATTCACCACTGAGCATTGATGCTAGCCAGGCGCCACTGAGCGCGCCAAGAGCTCCACCCATGCAAAGAAATCCAACCTGGTGCCAATCTACGTTGCCACGCTTACGATGGCCAAAAGTGCTGCTGATTGCCGTTGGGATAATAACGGCGAGGCTTGTACCAAAAGCAGTATGAACCAAAATCTCCGAAGCGAAGCCCGAGGCTTCAAAGGCCCATAGGAAAAGAGGCACGAGAATGATGCCACCGCCAATACCAAGGAGGCCGGCCAAAAAACCTGCCAGACTACCCAGAACAACGAAGAGGACTATGGTCGCAATACTGAAGGTGCCCATAGATTAGCCGAAAACAAAACAGGCCAGCCGCAAAGCGACTGACCTGTTGATTTTGGAGGCTCCGCCCAGATTCGAACTGGGGATGGAGATTTTGCAGACCTCTGCCTTACCACTTGGCGACGGAGCCATCAAAAAAAGAGTGTCTTGAATACCAAAGGGCACGTAACGTGTCAAGCTCAAATTCCTTATTCAGAAGATCAGGAGTCGCTTTTCAGTTTATCCAGAACAGAATCAATCTTACCTTGCAAACCATGACTTCCCTGGTCACGACGATCATCAATTTTGATCAGTGTCGAAACCCGTTCGGCACCCTGACCAAAAGGGACTTCATGCATTTTACGCAAGAGCGCGAAGATCTCATCAATATCTCCTTCAATGACCGTTCCCATGGGTGTCAGCTGGTAAACCAGGCCGGAGGCTGCCACAAGCTCAACACAGGCCGCCACATAACTGGAAACCCCAGGGGTCGCGGTACCAAGAGGGGCGACACTGATTTCAACAACAGCCATAAGCTGCTCCTTCTAGATGTTAGGCAGAAGACCTCGCGGGTTTTGTCTGACAGTTACGGTATCTCTACCTTTACACGGACCGAAGAGCCGTTCTGCGCACCACCCCTGCCCGCACCGAGGATCTCACGGCTCAGCCCATCTTGAGTCTGCACATGGCCGCCAAGCTCGTACCATGTACCAACAGGGATATTGACCTTCGTTCCCAGTTCATGAAAAACGATTTGCTGAGGGTTGTCTCGATCAAGAAAAGCCATAAAAGGCCTGACTTCCATCTCTACCATACCATTATACAAGGTCGGCAGGACTTCAAATCCTGTATCCACGTTCTTGTAGGAGGTCGTCGCAACAAAACCTGGATGCTGTCTGCAGTAAGTCAACATCTGACTGGTAAAGGGTACCGCACGACCGACGCTGACAAGAGCAGGTTCGCCTTCCAGCACAGAGACAAACTGACTGACCTGCCGGCTCTCCCGGTAACGACTGTCAGTGCCACGAAGCTTGAGTCGATTCTGACCGGAATCGACAATGATTGTCGAGCCGTCTTTAGAAGATTTTTTTCCCGAAGGCCCAAAAACAATACGACTATCGTCATCCTGAAGACGCCCGGAGGTGCTGACCGCACGTTCATGCTCTGAAAAGGTTTTGCCCTGCTCAATGGTGACACGCAGCATCTGCTTAGAACGATCGTAAGAAGCAACCAGGCGAGCAACCTCATCAAGCGCCGAAGGTGACGCATTAACAACCAAAGTGTTTCGGTATGCGGCGATTCTGGCCTCCTCACCGAGCAAACTACGAACCATCTCGGCAAGTTCACCGACCGGACGGTACTGAAGTTCAAAGAGTCGCATCTCTGCCGAGACCGATGCGGGGAAGACACCCCAAGTGAACAGAACAAAAAACAGGACAAGGAACAGTTGCAACCGATATCGAACGATCATGACGGAAGTTAATGCCTCCCTGAAAGTAATAACAAGCGGAGAGTTTTACAAAAGGACTGGTAATAGAATAGCAGAGAATTGTCTCAAACGCAGAGGAGTTAAATCAGCAGACAGACAAGGCACTTGTAGCCGCAGCATAGAAACGACTCCTCTACAACATTAGAACAACTGGACTCAATAAAATAAACGGTTCTATAACCCAAAAAATATTTAACGCAGAGTCGCAGAGAACGCTGAGGGAAAACTCTTAGAATCTTGAAAAATGAATGAACTGCCTCGCAGCGAGCTACGAGGTATCAAAAGCCTGTAACTTTTGTTGTCAACACAATCGGAATCTATTTTTAGCCGCGATCAGAATCTATGAAAATCTGTACAATCTAAAAAGAGAGGCTCTAGGTTTTGGTTCTAACCATAGACCTTAATAGACTTTCATCGCGGCCAAACAAAGATTGTCTCTTTAAAGTTAAACAACACAGCAAGCTGCGGGGAATAAGACCCAATTATTTGATTCAAAGGTTACAGTTAATCTCTGCGTCTTTGCGTTAATAAACAGCTTGAGGTTGCCTTGCCCTTGTTTGGCTATAGGCCGTAAATAAAAAAGGGTTGACCCGTTCAGGCCAACCCCTCAGGGTGCGTTTTACAACTTAACAGTAACCGCTAGTTGACTGGCAGGTCATGCACGTCAATGTGGCAGGTCAAGCAATTCGGGAACATTGTAAAGGGCAGTATCAACCTGTGGTAATTGACGCTTGGCAGCAGAAACAAACCCTGGCTGGGAAAACCCAGCCAGGGCGATAACACAAGTTGCAACAAAAACAATTTAAAACTTCAAGATCTTATCTGTTCTGTTTACTTAGCAGGCCAGTTATTCAGGTCGTGAGCAACATTATGACACTCACTGCATTTCGGGAAACGCTTGTGCATGCTGTCAGCGTGCGGCAGACCATGACAATCAGTACACTCAGGAACCGTCATGTGCTTGTCAGCGTGACAGGTCGCACAAGAGATCTGGCTGTGCTTGGCCGGGCTTGCAGTAAGAGTTGCGAAAGCCGTGTCGTGACAAGAAGCACAGAGCTGCGAGTTAGTCGTTGCAGGATAAGTCAGACCAAGAGGCTGGTGAGCCTGGTGACAGGTTGCACAGTCAGCCTGGGTCATCAGCTCGCTGTGAGGCTCGTGGCAATCAACACAGTTCGGGATGGTACCGTGGGTGTCTGCATGGCAGAAGTTACAAGCGAAAGTTGCGTGCTTGCTCGGGCTTGCAATCATCTCCTTGTTAGGACCAGAGTGACAGGAAACACAAACAACTTTGTGCTCGCCTTCCAGAGTAACGTTGAGAGGCTGGTGCGGATTGTGGCAGCTCAGGCAGGGAGCTTCTACTTCATAGTGAGAGCTGCCTTCATGACAGTTACTACAAGCAGGGATATTTTCAGGTGAGCTGGGACGATGTTCTTCATGACAGGCCTGGCAATCAATTTCAGTTTGATGCGACGCGCCATTTGCAGCGATTTGAGCTGGCTGCTCACTGTGACACTTGACACAGTCAGATACGGAAAGAACAGCTTCTTCAGCAATGGCAACAGAGCCAAGACAGACAACAAATGCCAACGCAAAAGTTGTAACCAACAGTTTATTCATCATCATTCTCCTCCTCAACAGAAAAACCCTAAAGATATGTTTGAACACTCAAATGGAACATTATATAGAATCAGATAAACAGAACTGTTTTTTTAACTTTTCGGGCCGTCGAGTGTCAATAACAAAACAGGAAAAGTCAAATCATTGTAAAAGCTGAATACCTTAATCAATTAGCGGGTTTCCAGAGGGATTGATGCGTAGCGATACATTTCCAGAGATGCGTTCTTTTCTGTTTGAATTGCAGACAAAATAAAAGCCCCATGGCTATGAAGCCATGGGGCATTATTTTATGGAGCGGGACACGAGATTCGAACTCGCGACTTCGACCTTGGCAAGGTCGCACTCTACCACTGAGTTAGTCCCGCAAAAATGTTGGCAGTCAGTGCCAACGGATGCACTTTATAGCAAAAGCCCTCCGAACAAGTCAACCGAAATTTTCAACCTTTTGAAAAAGATTAGCGAGCAAAGACACGGAAAAACTTCTGCAGGTAATCAATTCCGGACCAGAGGGTTAAGACAAAAGCAATAGCGAAGAAGAAAATGCCGAAGTTATGCATATTTACGTGGAAGACCCCCCACTCCAGACCGAAGAACCAGTAGTAGTCGTAATGCAGCATCAGACCGGGGATGGCGATCATCTGGTAAATCGTCTTGTACTTGCCGAGATCGCTGGCATCGATAACGATACCTTCTGATGAAGCAATTGAACGCAAGCCAGTAACAATCATTTCACGTGCAAGAATCACAAACACCGCCCAGGCTGGAACCCGGTCAAGGGGAATCAGCATGATCAGGGCCGCCATAACAATCAGCTTATCTGCGAGGGGGTCGAGAAATTTCCCAAGGACGGTAACAACACCCCACTTGCGCGCCAGCCAGCCATCGATAAAATCGGTCACGGCTGCCAGCCCAAAGATTGCCGCCGCCCACATGCTGGAGACACGACTATCTGAGAGCAACAGGATGACCACAACCGGTACAGCGGCAACGCGTGCGAGGGTTAACAGGTTAGGCAGGTTAAGTAAGCCGGTGCGCAGATTCATAGGAGGGTGTCACCGGCTTGTCGATAATAGTCAAGATAGCGCTTAACTTTTTTGACATAGTTCTGAGTTTCATCGTAAGGAGGAATACCGCCGTAGCGCTTGACCGTAGCCGGTCCCGAGTTATAGGCAGCCAGGGCCAATTCGACATCATTATCAAACAGGTCAAGCATCATGCGCAGGTACTCGCTTCCGCCGCGGATGTTTTCATAAGGGTCGAAAGGATTGGAGACCTTGAGATCCTTCGCTGTTTCGGGAATCAACTGCATCAGGCCCTGAGCGCCCTTGCGAGAGACGATCCTTGGCTGGTAATTGCTTTCGACCTTAATCACCGCCTTAACCAGTGCTTCTTCAAGTTGATACGACGTGGCATGGCGACGGATAATATCAAGATAGGAACGGTTGGAAGCTTTAACGGGGGCACTTTCTTTCATGTACATATCATAGCGACCGTGAGTCGGCGTATCGGTAAAATGCACGCGACCACTGGCGTCCACATAACGATAAATGTCAGCATCAGCAAGTGGAATCACCACAAATAGCGACATGAGGAGCACTACAACAAAAGCTATGTTACGCACAAGAATCATCAAAAGGGACCTTTCATCATTCCTGTATATATGAAAAACCTCTGTATTTCAACAAGTTTAGGTCTTGACAGGGACCGGTTGCGCTCGGATAATGAGTTTCCCTGAAAAGAGCCGTGATTTAACATTACTTATTCACACTGCAAGCCACAGGCCATCTCCCATATGAAGATAACATCTGACTTCCTCGTAGTCGGCAGCGGCATCGCCGGCCTCTGCTACGCCCTGACAGTGGCAGAACGTGGTCAAGTTGCATTGATCACAAAGAGAGATATCTCGACAACCGCAACCAGGCTCGCTCAGGGCGGCATCGCTGCTGTATCCAATGCCGACGACTCCTTTGACCAACACATAAATGATACCATGGAAGCCGGAGCTTCGCTCCCCGACCATGAAATCGTCCGCATGGTGGTCGAAAATGGTCCGAAAGCCATAGAAGACCTGATCAAATGGGGCGTCAACTTCTCCCGCAAAGAAGACCAGTCCTACGACTTGACCAGAGAAGGCGGTCATAGCCAACGACGCATCTACCACTCCAAGGACGAAACCGGCAAAGAGATCGAACGGGCCCTGGTAGAAGCGGTCCAGGCTCACCCGAACATCACGATTTACGAAAATCATGTCGCAGTAGACCTGATCACGGAAGCCAAGGTTACCAGACGTCGTCTCAAGCCTGATCGCTGCCTGGGGGTTTATGTCCTCAACCGCGAACTGGGCCAGGTTGGAACCTTCGAGGCCCCCATAACAGTGCTTGCAACCGGAGGCGCTGGCAAAGTTTACCTCTATACCTGCAATCCTGACATTGCTACCGGCGATGGCATCGCCATGGCTTACCGGGCCGGCGCAACCATCGCCAACATGGAGTTCATGCAGTTCCATCCCACGACCCTCTATCATCCTCACGCCAAGAGTTTCCTGATCTCAGAGACTGTCAGGGGTGAAGGTGCCATCTTAAGGCGCAGCGACGGCACCGCCTTTATGGAGAATTACCACCCGCTGAAAGACCTCGCTCCGCGTGACATCGTCGCACGGGCCATCGACCATGAGATGAAGGTCCATGGTGATGACTGCGCCTTCCTCGATATTACGCACATGGATCCGGAGTTCATCAAGGATCGCTTCCCGCACATCCACGAAACCTGCCTCTCCTACGGAATAGACATGACAAAAGAGGCGATCCCCGTAGTACCTGCCGCTCACTATCTCTGCGGCGGCATCAAGGTGGACTCCTGGGGAGAAACAGATATCGACAATCTCTTTGCCATTGGCGAAGTTTCCTGCAGCGGCCTGCATGGAGCCAACCGGCTGGCCAGCAACAGCCTGCTGGAAGGCATTGTTTTTGCCCAGCGTGCGGCAGAGAAGTCACTGGAACTTGCCAGCAAGCCCATCCCCTCCTGCCCCACTATCGACTTATGGGACTCAGGGAGTGCAAAAGATAGTGATGAAGAGGTGGTCGTCGCCCACAACTGGGATGAGATCCGACTCTGCATGTGGAATTATGTCGGCATCGTACGCTCCGACAAGCGATTGACCAGGGCTCTGCGGCGCGTCCAGATGATTCAGGAAGAGATAACAGATTACTACTGGGACTTCCTGATTACCCCTGATCTTATCGAATTGCGCAACATCGCCACGGTTTCCGAGTTGATCATCCGCTGCGCCTTGCGTCGCAAAGAGAGCCGCGGACTGCACTACAATATCGACTACCTGGAAAAGGATGATATCCACTGGAAGAAGTACACCCTGATCCGTAAAACATTCTAACCATTTAATATAGCCAATGGTTGAGAGTGCTCAGAACGGGAGAAGATTGTGACAATTGACGATTACCGCAAGGAGATTAACCGACTTGACTGCGAACTGCTGCGCATTTTCAACGAGCGCGCGGCATTGGCTTTGAAGATCGGTGAGATCAAAAAAGAGATGAACATCCCGGTTTACGATCCGGCGAGAGAAAAGCGGATCTTTGATGCCATGTCCAAGGACAACCCGGGACCACTGGAGAATGAGGCCATCACCCGCCTTTTTGAACGTGTTATTGACGAGTCACGCCGCCTCGAGCGGATTCGCACGAAAGGTCTGTAAAATGCTGATTGTCATGAGAAAAAATGCCCACGAGAGAGAGCTTGAGGACGTGAAACAATACCTGGTCGATCACGACTTCGACTTCCATCAGTCGACCGGCGCCAACCGTACCATCATCGGAGTCATCGGTGACCCCGACACGGCCAACCGGGCAGAGTTGGAGAGTAAGGACGGTGTCCACGTGATCTTTAAAATTCCCGATGAAACGTAAAGGATGAAAGCTGAACAGCTTTGGTGACGTCGAAAGGCCGCCTCAAGCTGCTCGCAAAGTTTTGTCTTGCTTCTATGGTCGGGAATGAAGAGAGGGTATCAGAGCGTTAATCTGTTGTTCTTTAAGTCTTTGTCGAAAACCAAAAGCAGAACCGGCGAGTCGCGTCCCGCCAAACGCCTTACTTTTGTCCATGCGGCGACAAAAGTAAGCAAAAACGCCTAGCTCCTAGCGGAGGGCATATTCCTTTGCCAGCTCTCTTAGTCTTCTACAAATAATGG
>JAAXQF010000302.1 GCA_012974435.1 Desulfuromonadales bacterium
TCCAGGTGAGAACAAGTACCTGATCTGCAACGCTGACGAAGGTGACCCAGGCGCGTTTATGGACCGCTCGGTTCTCGAAGGCGACCCCTACGGTTTGATCGAGGGGATGATGATTGCTGCCTACGCCATCGGTTGTAAGTTCGGCTATGTTTATTGCCGTGCGGAATACCCGCTGGCAATCAAGCGTCTGCAAAAGGCAATTGATGTCTGCACTGAGAAGGGTTACCTCGGCAAGGACTGCATGGGGCTTGGCTTTGAATTTACAATGCGTATCAAGGCTGGCGCTGGAGCTTTTGTCTGCGGCGAAGAGACAGCCCTGATGGCTTCGATCGAAGGTGAGCGCGGCATGTCCCGCCCCCGCCCTCCATTCCCTGCTGTTAAAGGCCTCTGGGGCAAACCGACCAATATCAACAACGTTGAGACTTTCGCCAACGTTGCTTACATTCTCTACAACGGCGCTGACTGGTATTCATCAATCGGTACCGAAGGCACCAAGGGCACCAAGATCTTTGCTCTGACCGGCAAGGTCAAGCATACAGGTCTGGTTGAGGTTCCTGCCGGAACCACGATGAAGGAAGTCATCTACGATGTCTGTGGTGGCATTCTCAACAACCGTAAGTTCAAAGCCGTTCAGGCCGGTGGCCCTTCGGGTGGTTGTCTGCCCGCTGAAGCCCTTGACGCCGAAGTCGATTACGACTCGCTGATCAAAGCTGGCGCGATGATGGGCTCTGGTGGCCTGGTTGTTATGGATGAAACCACCTGCATGGTCGACATTGCCCGCTTCTTCCTCAACTTTACCCGTGTTGAGTCGTGCGGCAAATGTATCCCCTGTCGTATCGGTCTGAAGATCATGCTCGAGATTCTTGAGCGGATCACTCAGGGCGAGGGTCGTGAAGGCGATCTCGAATTGCTGGAGAGTATGGCTTACGACATCAAGAAAAGCTCGCTTTGTGGCCTCGGTCAAACAGCACCAAACCCGGTACTTTCCACTCTTCGATATTTCCGCCACGAGTACGAGGCACACATCAAAGAAAAAGAGTGCCCGTCTCACGCTTGCAAGCCGCTGCTGCATTTCAAAGTTATTGAAGAGAAATGTAAGAAGTGTGGTATCTGCCCGCGTGTCTGCCCGGTTGATTGTATTACATGGGAAAAGGGTCAGGTTGCGGTTATTGATCGCGAGAAGTGCACTGAGTGCACCTCCTGCTATGATGCCTGCCGTTTTATGGCGATCGAATAGTTATCATTTTCAAGATTCTCACTGACGATAAGAGGACACGATGGTAAACCTGACAATCGACGGTAAACAGGTCACGGTCAGCAAGACGGCCACGCTTTACGAGGCTGCCAAAGAGGCCGGTATACATATTCCGGTACTCTGCTATGCCAAGAAACTTCTGCCTTATGGCGCCTGCCGGGTCTGCCTGGTTGAGGTCGAGCAGATGAAGGGTCGCTTGATTCCTTCCTGCACCACGCCGGTTGGTGAAGGTATGGTTGTGACCACCAACTCTGACGAGATCAAAAAAGTCCGTAAGACGGTGATGGAGTTTCTGCTGGTCAACCACGTTCTTGATTGCCCGGTTTGCGATAAGGGCGGCGAGTGCGACCTGCAGGATCTGACTTACGAGCTTGGGGCGACTTCCAACCGTTTTGAGGGTGAGAAATTCGATCTGCCGACTGATGAAGTTAACCCACTGATCGAACGCAACATGAACCGTTGCGTACTCTGCGGAAAATGCGTCCGTGTTTGTGACGAAATTGTCGGTTACGGGTCCTACTCATTTATCAATCGCGGCTTTGAGACCAAAATAGCCACAGCATACGATCGAGGCCTGGACTGTGAATTCTGCGGTCAATGCCTCTCCATGTGCCCGGTCGGCGCTCTCTTGCCTCGGCCATTCAAGTTCAAAGCTCGTCCCTGGCAACTCAAGGAAGTTGATTCGGTTTGCGGCTACTGCGGTAATGGCTGTACCGTCACCCTCGGCGTCAAGGACAATAAAGTTGAGACGATCCGCTTCAATGACAAAATAGGTGTCAACGACGGCAATCTCTGTGTACGTGGGCGTTTTGGTTACTCCTATGTTAACCATGAAGACCGTCTGACCAAGCCGTTGGTTCGTAAGAACGGTGAGCTGGTTGAAGCTGATTGGGATGAGGCGCTACAAGCTGTTGCCGATGGCCTATCCAAAGCTCAGCAAGGTCAAGGCGCCGGCATTTTGTCCGGAGCGCGGCTGACCAATGAGGAACTCTATCTTCTCAAGCACGTTGCTAAAGAGGTTGGCACAGAGAATCTCGATCACTCCGGTGGCGAATGCTACAAAGGTGTGACAGAAGGCCTTATGGGCACTCTCGGTGTTGCCGCCTCAACTGCAGCCTTCCCGCAAATTGAAAAAGCTAATGTCATTCTGGCAATTCGCTCGGACTTTTACGAAACCCATCCTGTTGTCGGCATGGTGGTCAATCAGGCCATTCGTCGCAATGGAGCAAAGCTCGCCATCGTTGCTGATAAAAAAGGCAAGCTTGATAAGCTACCCGGCGCCAAAACTCTTCTGAGTAAACCCGGCTTGGAGCTTGATGTCCTCAATGCTATGGCAAGACTTCTTCTCGATGAAGGTCTGGCTCAGACTGAAGGCATTGAAGGTCTTGATGATCTGAAA
>JAAXQF010000491.1 GCA_012974435.1 Desulfuromonadales bacterium
AACTTCATTTTCTTTGTAGCAACAAAGAAAACGAAGCAAAAGAAAACTTGGGTACGGTTTATAGACATAGTTACCTATGTCCTTGACTCATACACTTGACGCTGCGCTGGGCATGTTTTACTCGATGCGTTCTGGTGGCAAATGTCAGTGGTATAAGCTTTCAGTGTTCTACGCTTCCCCCGTTAGCCCCGAGGCCCTTTAGGACCTCTTCGGTTGAGCTATACTGAGACGCTAGTGCTTTTGCAGTCATTGTTGATTAACTACTCAAAAATTAAGCCAGTCAGAACAAAAGAAAACACCACAACAGAAAGGGCTGGTCTTCATCAGACCGGCCCTTTCATTGTTACATTGCATTCATCACACTTAAATTACGTATCCTCTTGCCAACGCAACTTCGGCTTGCGCGCAGCTGCCGTCTCATCAAGACGTCTCACCCGCGAACGAACCGGCGCCTGGAGGAGAAGTTCAGGATTATCGCGAGCTTCACCGGCGATTGCGACCATGGCGTCACAGAATTCGTCCAGCACTTCCTGGCTCTCCGTCTCGGTCGGCTCAATCATAATCGCGCCCTTCACCACTAGGGGGAAGTAGATGGTCGGTGGATGATAGCCATAGTCGATCAGACGCTTTGCGACATCCAGTGTATGACAGCCGCCTTCAAGGTCTTTATCTGAGAAGATAACTTCGTGCAGGGAACGGGTTGTGTACGGGAGGTCATAAACACCCTCCAGCCGGGCTCGCACATAGTTGGCGTTAAGAACCGCCATCTCACTGGCGTGTTTCAAGCCTTCACCGCCCAAGCTGCGGATATAGGCATAAGCACGCAGCATAACGCCGACATTGCCATGAAACGCCAACATACGGCCAACAGAATCTGCCTTGGGCGTTTCAATCTTATACTTCTCGCCATCGAACTCGACTCCCGGACCAGGCAGATAAGGGATGAGTTCCTCAGTCACACCGACCGGACCAGCTCCCGGACCACCTCCACCGTGCGGCGTGGAGAAGGTCTTATGCAGATTGAAGTGCATCACATCAATCCCCATATCACCCGGGCGGGCAATGCCCATCAGCGCGTTGAGATTGGCGCCGTCACAATAAACCAGACCACCGCGTTTGTGGACCAGCTTGCAGATCTCCACGATGTTGGTTTCAAAAAGACCGAGAGTGTTCGGGTTGGTGACCATCAAAGCAGCCACACCATCATCCATGTGCGCCTCAACTTCTTCCAGGGTCAGCACCCCGTCGGAAGCAATCGGCACAACATCATAGCCGGTTAATGATGCGGTCGCCGGGTTGGTGCCATGAGCCGTATCTGGGATCAGGACCTTGCTGCGTTTGCTGCCGCGAGCTTCGTGCCAGGCACGAATCACCAGCATACCCGCCAGCTCGCCTTGAGCGCCTGCAGCAGGTTGCAAGGTTACCTTGGCAAAACCGGAGATTTCCGCCAAGTCACCCTGCAAACGATACATCAGCTCCAGAGTTCCCTGGGCCAGATGCGAAGGCGTTGCCGGATGGATGCCGGCCAGACCCGGGATGCGGGCAACAACCTCGTTGACCTTGGGATTGTACTTCATAGTGCAGCTACCCAAAGGGTAAAAGCCTGAGTCAACGCCATAGTTCCAGGTTGACAGTCGGGTAAAGTGACGAACGACATCAACCTCGGAAAGCTCCGGGAAGCCGTTAATTTCTTCTCGGCAGAGAGCGCTCGGCAGTTCAGCAGCCGGCACGTCGAGCTTCGGCAGGCTGTAGCCTTTGCGACCCGGGTCAGAATGTTCGAAAAGCAGCTTTTCATTGAGGACAAGTCCACTGGTACCTACGATTGTCATGCTGCACCTCCCTGCAGTGCAGCGACCAGCGCGTCAATCTCTTCACGCTGATTCTGCTCCGTTACGCAAACCAGGAAACAATCCGCCATTTCAGGGTAATCTTCACCGAGTGGAATACCACCCAGGATTCCAACCTCCTCAAGCTGCGACAGAACCTCTGTGACCGGTGCTTCGGAGCGGACAACAAACTCGTTGAACGCCGGGCCATCAAAGACCAGACTGAAGCCTTTTATGCCTGAGAGTTGTTTACGGGCATAAGCAGCCTTGGCAAGGTTCTGCTCAGCCATCTCGCGCAGACCCTGCTTACCGAGCAGACTCATAAAGATAGTCGCCATCAGGGCGCAGAGCCCCTGGTTGGAGCAAATATTCGAGGTCGCTTTTTCACGACGGATATGTTGCTCGCGAGTCGCCAGGGTCAGGACAAAGCCGCGCTGGCCTTCGAGGTCTGTCGTCTCGCCGACCAAGCGACCCGGCATACCGCGCACATCTTTCTGACGAACCGCGAAAAACCCGACATAGGGGCCGCCGAAGGAGAGTGGCAAACCAAAGCTTTGACCATCACCGGCAACAATATCGGCACCAAGCTCACCCGGCGACTTGAGCAGACCGAGCGCTATCGGCTCAGAGACTGCCGTCACCAGTTTAGCGCCGTATTCGTGGCTTTTATCTGCCAGAGCGGCAACATCTTCTATCACGCCAAAATAGTTTGGATAACCGGCTACAACAACAGCGGTGGAGTCATCCAACTTGGCAGCAAGGTCCTCAAGATCGGTGCGACCGTCGGCGGCAACAGCAACATCGACAAGTTCCATACCCAAGTAGCGGCAGTAGGTTGCCACAACCCCACGGTAGCGAGGGTTGAGGGCCTTTGACAGGAGAACCTTTTTGCGACGGGTCAGGCGCATTGCCATGAGCACGGCTTCAGCACAAGCCGAAGCGCCATCGTACATCGAGGCGTTGGCCGCATCCATACCGGTCAGCTGGCAGATCAGCGTCTGAAATTCGAAGACAGCCTGCAAGGTTCCCTGGCTGATTTCCGGCTGATAAGGCGTGTAAGCCGTATAAAATTCGCTGCGCGAGATCAGATGATCGATCACGGTAGGAATAAAGTGATGGTAAGCCCCGCCACCGAGAAAACTCTTGTGGGTTTCCGGGGTCGCATTCCCCAACGCGAGAGCTTTCATCTCGCGCAGCAGCTCTGTCTCGCTGGCCGGTTCCTGAATATCAAGAGGACGTTTAAGCCGGACAGATTCCGGAACCTCTACGAAGAGGTCTTCCAGGGTAGCGACTCCGATCCGTTCCAGCATCTGGGTCACGTCTCCTGCAGTGTGCGGGATATAACGCATGGTTCTTAGCTCTCCTCTGCGATCAGGGCCTGGTACTCTTCAGAAGACATCAGTGCATCTGCATCAGCGGCATCAGTCATCCGGATCTTGATCATCCAACCATCAACGTAAGGAGAGGTGTTAATGATCTCCGGGGCCTCGATAAGATCTTCATTGATCTCTTCAACGGTTCCTGAGATGGGAGCATAGATATCAGAAACCGCCTTTACCGACTCCACGACACCAAAAGCCTTACCGGCTTCGAGGACAGCACCGACCTCAGGGAGTTCGACGAACACCACGTCACCCAGTGCATCCTGGGCAAAATCGGAGATACCAATCACAGCGATTTCTTCTTCAACCATGACCCATTCGTGCTCTTCTGTGTACTTGAATTCTTCCGGAAAATCCATGCCAACCTCCTCTTGTTTGTAGGCCCCTGAATCTCAGGGGTGCAAAATATCCTCTAGCGAAACAATCTTAACTATTTAACAAATGGCGGACGAGTCACTTTGCCGCCCATGCGTCGGTTGCGAATAGCGACCTCTAAATCGGTGTCAGCCTTGGCAACATCAGGTTCCACCAGGGCTAGTGCGACACCAACCTTGAGAGTCGGAGACATGGTGCCACTGGTGATGACGCCAACTTCACGATCACCGGCGAAGACAGGATAGCCCTCACGCGGGATACCGCGCTCCTGCATCACCAAACCAACGCGCCGACGAGGGACGCCATCCGCTTTTTGCGCGACCAGGGCCGCTTTACCGACAAAATCATCTTTATCAAGCTTGGTGATCCAGGCAATGCCTGCTTCCAGTGGCGAGATCTCTTTGGAGAGTTCGTGCCCATAGAGGGCATAGCCTTTCTCAAGTCGCAGCGTGTCGCGTGCGCCAAGGCCGATAGGCAACAAGCCTTGCGGAGTACCGGCGGTCATGATTGCCTGCCAGATTTCTACCGCTGACGAAGCAGGCAGATACAATTCAAAACCATCTTCACCCGTGTAACCGGTCCGCGAGATGATCATCTCTACGCCGGCAACAACACCTTCGCAAAAATGATAATAAACCAGATCTGCCAGAACAACATCTGTCAAGCTAGAGAGGATCGTTGCAGCCTTCGGACCTTGCAGAGCAATCTGGGCAAACTCATCGCTGCGATTGGTCAGGGTGACGTCGTTGATTGCCGACTCGGCAAGAACCTGCTGCATCCAGGCAAAGTCCTTGTCAGTGTTCGAGGCGTTGACACAGAAGAGATAACGCGACTCGCTGAAGCGATAGAGGGTGACATCATCGACAACCCCACCTTCGGGATAACACATCGCCGAATACTGAACCTGACCATCGACCAATTTCGCCGCATCGTTGATCGTCAGTTGCTGGATAAAAGCCAGAGCGTTGGCGCCGCTGACCTCGACCTCGCCCATATGCGAGACATCAAAAAGACCGGCAGCTTCTCGCACAGCCTGATGCTCATCAATGACACCGGAGTATTGCACCGGCATATCCCAACCGCCAAAGTCGACCATCCGTGCGCCAAGCTCACGGTGGGTTTGATTCAAAGGGGTTTTTTTCACGGGTTCTCTCCTTAAGAGATAAGCAAACAAACAGGTTGCAACTATAAGATCAAGAGAGGATCTCTGGGATTTTGTCCTCGTGTCCCAGTGTCATCAAGTGCACCCCCTGGCAGAGCTCTCGTGCCCAGGCAACAGCTTCACGAGCAATTTTAACACCCTCCGTCAAAGGTTTTTCCGCAGATTCCAGACGCTGCACCAGAGTTTCGGGGACCTGCACTCCGGGGATATTGTCATTAAGGAACCGAGCCATTCTGGCGCTGCGAATCAACAGGACACCGGCTATCACCGGCACCTGCAAAGGCTGCATAGCGAGCATAAAGCGTTCCAGCGTCTCTCGATCGAAAACCGACTGCGTTTGAAAAAAGCGCGCACCGCTATCAACTTTTTTTGCCACTTTCTGGAACATCAACTCAAAGGGTTCAGCCGCAGGGTTCACTGCTGCCCCAGGGAAAAACTCCGGCACACCATCAAGCGACTTACCGGCCATATCGGTTCCTGCCATAAGCCCGGCAGCCATGTCCAGCAGTTGCACGGAATCAAGATCAAAAACTGGCCTTGAATCGGGATGATCTCCAAACTTACTGTGATCTCCGGAGAGCAGCAAAAGATTTTCGATGCCGAAAGAGGCTGCACCGAGCAAATCCGACTGCAAAGCCATGCGGTTACGATCACGGCAGGTCAACTGCAGGACTGTTTCCGTGCCTTGTTGCTGTAACCGGGCAGCCAGCGCCAACGACGACAAGCGCATATTGGCACCCTGATTATCAGTGACGTTCACAGCAGTAATACCTGTCAACTTTTCGACAGCGGCCAATGCCTCGCTGAGATCTGTACCTTTGGGAGGCGCAATTTCAGCCGTCACCACGAATTGGCCATTGCCAAGCTGTTCCGATAAAAGCGACATCAGCGTTCGCCATCTTTCAGTCGATAGCGCCCTGGTTGAATGCGCCGGCTCCAGTTCTTTGGTGGCACGCGCCGGGCAAAGACGCCCTGCCGTTGTTGACTCTTTAGACGCTCGTAAATCAGGCTCCAGGCACACTCAATCTCGGCATCAACCTCACAGTGACCGTCCTCCATGCCGCCACAGGGGCCATTCAGCAAACCCTTGGCGCAGGTGGTCACCGGACAGATTCCGGCAGTTTCATTGAGGATGCAGTCACCACAGAGGGAACACATCTCCTCGTACTGACCGAAGCGACGGACATTGCCCAGGAACATGGAGTTCAAGCCACCCACCACGCGTTTATCAACGTTGGATGAAATCGACTGAATCCCCGAACCGCAGGCGAGCACCACCAGAGCGTCCGCATCCTGCACCGCGGCCTTGTGGTGGCGCAGATCGCGGGCCGCGCGTGCGATATGACAAGCTTCATCAATGATCACGCTTCCGGTCGCATCCTTGCCCTGCTCATTCAGCCACTCCTGAAATTTGAAGACCTCATCTTCACCGCCGGATTTACAAGCCGTAGCGCAGGCGGCGCATCCGACAATAAAGAGCTTATCAAAGTCGGCCAGGGCCTGCTGTAGTTCTTCAAAAGGTTTCAGTTCGCTGATTATCATATAAACTCGGGGTCTGGCGTTTGGGGGCTGGGGACTGGTGAAGAACTCAAGCCCTCAAACTTAAGGCAAAACGGCCCGGGACGAAGAATTCGTCACGGGCCGTATAAGTTACTTACTGCTTGGCGCAGCGCTTGGCGCCTTCGACAGTATTGTAAAGCAGCATGGTGATGGTCATGGGGCCGACACCACCTGGAACCGGGGTGATCGCGCTGGCGCGTTCCTTGGCCGCCTCGAATTCGACATCACCGACCAGCTTCTTCTCGCCGACGCGGTTAACACCGACGTCGATAACAACAGCGCCTTCCTTGATCCAGGCGCCTTTAATCATCTCAGGGCGACCGACCGCAGCGATCACGACATCGGCCTGTGCGACCTTGCCCGGCAGATCTTTAGTACGGGAGTGGCAGAGGGTTACGGTCGCGTGTTGAGCCAGACACATCAGGGCAACAGGCTTGCCAACAATATTGGAGCGGCCGACCACAACGACTTCCTTACCCTTCAGGTCAACGCCGGTATGTTCCAGCATCTTCATAACACCATAAGGTGTACAGGGTTGGTAAAGAGGATTACCGGTAACCAGACGACCAACATTATAGGGATGGAAGCCATCCGCATCTTTGGCCGGAGAGATCGACTCCAGGACCTTGCTCTCATCGATATGGTCAGGCAACGGCAACTGGACCAGGATGCCATGAATACGCGGATCATTATTCAACTCTTCGATCAACGCCAGCAGCTGGGCTTCGGTTGTTTCAGCGGGGAGCTTATGCTCATCAGAGAAGATACCGGCTTTTTCACACGCCTTCTCTTTCATCGTCACGTACACCCGGCTGGCCGGATCGTCACCGACCAGGACAACAGCCAGGCCAGGTGTTACACCCTGCTCTTTCAATGTCACTACATCAGCGGCAATCTCTTCACGAATTTCAGCGGCAATCGCCTTACCATCAATGATCTTATCCACGTAAAAAAACCTCCCTTGGCCTGTACCATTGAGTTCATTGATACAGGTAATAAATGAAGTATGACTATACGCAACGAGGGGTGGCTTGTAAAGATGTCTGGGTGAGTAAATGTGGAAAAAAGGAACGAAAAAAGCTTATCAAAAGTCGTCACCAACAAACCAGGGGTTGCCATCATTGTTAAGCGATTACGAATTAAAACCGGTCCTCAGTTTGCCCATCAGAAGCAGCAATAACTCTCTGAATGAAATAAACCTTGCAATGGTCCGATTGCACGTGGTAGTGTCCGCTATCTTAAACGTTTGTGCAAAGATGTTTGTTGGACGAGATTAAATGTTAATCGGTCGCTAATGAGCCACGCAAACCTATTTTGGTTGTGTGGTTTCTTATTTTTAAGCAGACCTGGTTTGCACAACAAAAAGTTCCCACTAAGGGAACATGGAGTTAAAAATGGCTGAAGGTACTGTGAAGTGGTTCAACGATGCAAAAGGTTTTGGTTTTATCGAGCAGGACAATGGACCGGATGTGTTCGTACACTTCTCTGAAGTCCAAGGCGACGGTTTCAAATCTCTCGCTGAAGGAGATAGAGTAAGTTTTGATGTAACTGAAGGCCAGAAAGGCCCTCAGTCATCAAATGTATGCAAAATCTAAGTTTGCATTTTACAGATATCAACAAAAAAGCCCCGCGGAAATCCGCGGGGCTTTTTTGTTGTCCTGTTACCTTTAAGAGTCAGCAACTGTTCTGACTAGAGATTAAGGTGGCAACTTTCAGCAACCCCCTCCTCAATCAAGCAATGTCAAAACGATTGTATCGTTAAGCTGCTGACCATGAGCATGACCGCGATTAACAATATCCTCCAATGCGACACCTGTCGTCTTCTGCATCATAGCAGGCAAATCAACGCCACTAGCAGTTCACTCGAGACACAGAGACCACAGCGTAAAGTAAAATCTAACCCTTCTCTTTACGCTTCTGGTTCTGCACCCTCTTATACATTTTGCCGAAGTTCTTGTCCTTGCGTCTTTTTTCCACCAGAGTCTCATCGGCTCGCTCCTGTTCGGCAATCAACTTGAGGTAGTTGGTGAGACGACGCGGATCAAGTTCGTCATTCTCGGCCGCTTCCGCCACCGCACAGCCGGTTTCCCCCTGATGGCGACAATCATTGAAACGACAGTTACGAGCGACCGCCTCTATCTCTTCAAAAAGCGAGGCGACCCCTTCTTCACAATCACTGAGTTGCAACTCCCGCAACCCCGGACTGTCCAACAAAAGACCACCGGCCGGCAAGATGTGCAAGGAACGCGCGGTGGTGGTATGGCGGCCCTTGGCGTCACCTTCGCGAGTCGCACCGGTTTCCTGGACATCAGCGGCTGAGAGAGTATTGACCAGGGTGGATTTGCCAACGCCACTCGACCCGACCAAGGCCACAGTCTGCCCTTTACTGCACCAGGGCCTCAAGGTTTCAATCACGCTCGCATCCCTGGAGTTGACCGCTTCCACAGCCAGATCGTGACGAAGAGTCCGCGCCCTGGCACGAAAGCTTTCGACATCGTCGATCAGATCAACTTTGGTCAGTACGACCACCGGTTCAACGCCAGCGTCAAGGGCCATGGCAAGGTAACGTTCCAGACGTGACAGGTTAAAATCAGCATTACAGGAAGTGACTATGAAGAGGGTATCAACGTTGGCGGCCATCAACTGCACGCGGGCATCACGACCGGAAGCCATGCGTTTGAAGAGGCTGACACGTTCCAGAAGACGAAGCGGTTGGCCATCGCCATCAATAAGCATCCAGTCGCCAACGGTCGGCAGCTCCTCTACTGAGTAACGCAACCATGAATGAGGCAGTGAGAACTGCTGGCGTCCGACTTCACCGACGCCATCAACCAGATGACGATTCAGGGCGAAGACCCGCACCGGAGTGGTCGTTTCCAACTCCTCGAGGCTTAACTGTTGTTGAAAAAAATGTTTCCACCCGAGTTCGGACAGAGAGTTTCCCTTGTCAGTCATCTATCTTCCTTAGTGAAACAAAAACATAACCTATTAAAACCAGAAAGGATTCTAGCTCAGACCTTGAATACAGGCAAGTTGAGCCAACACCATATTTTTGTCACTTCGCTTAAAAACTTCAACGATCCAGCCAGATTGACTCATCAAACAACTGCATTACACTGTAAAACTTGGATGCATAACCACTTTACGGCAAAAAGGGGGCAAAGACCAATGAAGTCAATCTTCACGCTATTCTCATCTGACGATGCCGCAACGCATTCCCACCAGGTCTCTCCAAAAGCTGGGTCGCCCCGGCCAGGGATGCTGCGTCAAGGGATAAGACGTTCGTTTCTCATAAGCTTCATCATAGCAGCCCTTATCCTGCCGCTTCTGGTTCAAGAAACGGTACAGGCTGCAACGACCACAGCGAACGTAGAGATCCCTGTTGCAAACCTTCGCGTGTTGCTCCGGCCTATGACCAAAGAAGATATTGGCAAGGAAGGAAAAGCATGGTTTGAGTTACTGCAGGCAAAAATTTCGCAAGTTGCTCAGATAGAGTTGGAGCTCATCGCACTGGATAAGATGAAAGAAGAAGGAAAAGCAACGGAGAAAGAAGAAGATGCTTTACAAAATCGCCTCCTTGACCTTCGCGTTGAAGAAGCAGCCCTGTTTAAGCACGTTAAGGTTGTAATCCTGGCGGCGAAAGCTAAAGGCACAGATGTTGAAATTGCTGAACAGTATATGGCGGCAATCTCCGACCTGAGTAATTCAGCAGACGCCTCGTCCAAATTGGCAGCAATCATTGCAAGCGTAGAAAACTGGTTGACCAGCGCAGAGGGTGGCGCACTCTTCTTGCAGCGCGGCGGGAAAGCGATCGCTATACTTTTCTTTTTCTGGATTCTATCGAGATACGCGGGTCGCGTGGTCAAAAGAGCCATTGGCCAGAGAAAAGAGATTTCTTCACTACTGTCAAACTTCGCCCAACGTTCAGCTGGCGGGCTGACGATGCTGATCGGCCTGCTCATGGCTGTCGCATCGGTGGGTATAGAGGTTGGTCCTATTATGGCCGCCATGGGAGGAGGTGCCTTTATCATCGGTTTCGCCATGCAGGAGACGCTGGGTAATTTTGCCAGCGGCTTGATGATCATGATCTACCGCCCCTTTGATGTTGATGATTATGTTGCATTGGCCGGCGTAGAAGGTAAGGTCCTGGAAATGAGTCTCGTTTCAACAACTTTGCTGACTATCGACAACAAAGTACTGATTATACCGAACCAGACAGCCTGGGGGGAAACCATCACCAACTATACCGGCAGGAGTGTCCGGCGCGTGGATCTGGTCTTCGGAATTGGCTACGGCGACAGCATCCCACAGGCAATGAAGGTGCTGAACGAAGTCGCCTCTGCTCACGAGCTGGTACTTAAAAAGCCAGCTATTGCAATTAACGTCATAGAACTGGGTGATTCTTCGGTCAATCTATCATGCCGTCCCTGGGTCAAGTCGCTAGACTATTGGCCTGTATTCTGGGAACTGACTGAAAGGGTCAAGATACGGTTTGATGAAGAAGGAATTTCAATCCCCTTCCCGCAGCGGGATGTCCACATCCATAATACGGAAACTGCTGAGGCCGGATAACTATAGAAACGCATAGTTTTACAGATCTAAAATAAACATAAATAAAGGGGACGGAATTTACATTCCGGCCCCTTTATCATTTCTATATTCGCAGAGCTCTATTCGTTCGCCGCCTTCGGACAGCCAGCGCAACCGCCACCACTATCGGCTGAAGCACAGGCTGCGGCCTTACCGCCATAGCCCTGATC
>JAAXQF010000615.1 GCA_012974435.1 Desulfuromonadales bacterium
GCTCTATCATGTCTTCAAAAGAATGCACCCTTGAGGCTTCGTTAAGAGAGGCAACAGCCTCCATAAGCTTTAGTTTGACATCTTCATCAGTCGTGCTGATAACCTGGAAATCAACATCATGTTTGCTGGCAATTTTTCGCGCCAGCGTCAGAGGGCTGTCAGTAGCCCCTTTATCACTATGGGTCCCATCGGTAAACAAGAACACTACGGTATTGCCAGAGAGACCATCAAGAAAGGTCCCAAGCTTTCTCATGGCAGCAACCATCAGGGTCGGGCCACTTGCTTCTTTTGGTAGCTCATCGACAGCCTTCTGAAACTCAGCCTTTTTGAAGGGCTGCAGTTTATAGAATACGGTTCTTGGCTCCTCTTTGTTAGAAGGGGTGTATGAGTACAAACCGACTTTCAGCTCGGGATAAGAATCCGGCAGTAAATCCGCTCTCCGCTTCAGAATCGTTTTCGCTGCAGCCAGCTTCGACATGCCGCTATCGCCAAAGGGATCACCCATAGATCCTGAACTATCGAACAAGATAATTACATTGTCAGCAATACGTTTCAAAGTCTCAATTTTGTCGATTTTTTTAACGACCGTGGTTGCGACCACAGCCTCAAGCGCTTGACTCTCCGGCACAAGGCCACCGAGAACAAACGACGTAGCAACGAAGATCATTGCAACAATCATCTTTCTACTCATCTGATTATCTCCTTAAAGTGCTTGGTTTGGTGTCTACTTTTTTTTGATCGTGAACCTTCTTGAAACACTTATAGCAAAGATCAAACGAATAGCAAACGCAACGAAACACGATTGAGTAGAAGTTCATTTATGATTAGCCGTGATGTTGCCCCCCTGATGCTAACAACATTAGTAATAATAATTGACCGCACTATTCATGAGAGGTTATTAGTTGTTTATCTTTATATGTGCTAAGAGATTCGTGGAACCCGCCCCTTTAACTGCTGCTCCTATTTACTTGAGGATATAAAATGAAAATGAAGCTGTTCTTTCTTTACCTTGCCCTTGCGTTTTTATCAGCAGAGGTTTTCGCAAACCCTATCGATGGCTTTGATGGCTTTAAATGGGGCACGACTAAAAGCGAGATCATAGAGGCCAGAGGAGATGAACCCATAATCTGGGGAGACTTTGAAGTCTGGCAGGCAAAAGATGGTGAAACCGTAAGTGGCTTTCCAATAAAGTTGATTGGCTATGAATTCAAGGATGGCTGCGATGAAAACAATGAGACGCGGTCAAGCCCCTGTTTTCTAGGGGGGGGAGCCTACCTTCTGGAAACAACCTCAACAGATGACATCGCTACGCTCACAGGACTTCTCAGGGGTAAATATGGGAAGGACAAGATAACGCATGAAGTGTTGAAAAAAAGGAGCCCGAGTGATGGTTTCCTCTATGCGAACATAAACAGCACTCGCCACATATGGGAACGGGCTGACAAATCTGCAATTGAACTGTTTTATAAAAGTTACGACAGAGATTATGTTGAGAATCTAAATGAGGTAAAGAAGGGCGTATTCAGAATCGGAGTCCGGTATTACAGTTCCGACTATATGAAGCAAACAGAAAGAGCGGAACCCAGAAAAAAATCGTTCTAAGGCGAGTCTTCTCTTTTGAGCGTGTCGAACGCAAAATTTGTATTTTTTTGACACCGACAAACACCGAAAACTGACAGACAAAAGCTAAACCTGCCTCACGCCCGTTCGCTATGCTCACTTGAGACGCAGAGATCGCAGAGTAAGACAAAAGCTAGAAAGCTAGGGTGTTACTGGTCTTCCTCTGTGATCTCTGCGCCTCTGCGTGAGGCCGGTCGTGTGTTTTTCCGGTTTAAGGTTTTCGTTTAGACAGTCACCAGAAACGTTTAAGTAACAGTTTACTGGAGCGAAGGAGATAACCCAATTTATTTATTCGATAATCAGGTTGGGTAGCTCGTCGGTATCGTCGGCCTTAACAGGGAAATGCTCTGCGAGGAGTTGACCACAGCTCTCGATCGCTGCACAGAGAGCATTACAGGTGTCACCACGGTGGATACCATCGGTAATGGTCTGGACAATTCCATCCCAACTGTCGGTAGGGACGACAGCGTTAATGCCGCGATCCGCCAGCACATGAACCCGGTGTTCGAAGAGTGAGATAAGAATAAGGATGCCGGTTTCGTCGCGGGTATGATGCAGCCCCTGTTCAAGAAAAGAGATGATTGCCTTCTCCTCAACTTCGACACTGATCTCAACCGGGTCAATGAGGCGTCGCCGGAGAGTGGGAAGCTTGCGGATAAGGAGTTTGAACGGAAAGTAGCAAAGAGCAAAGAGCCACAGGAAATGCCAGAGCGATTCGCCGAAAAAGCCCCAACTAAGAGAGACTGCGGTCGCCAGTGAGAAAAGACCGGCGCCGAGAATTTCAGCTCGTGGGTAGTCATAAGACTCATCAACCACCATCGGCACAATTTCGCCGCTGGTGCGTTTCTCAGCCTGCTGCACTGCCGACTCAATGCGTTGTTTTTCTTCTTCGTTAAAGAGCTCTTTTGCTATCATGTGGTACCTTTGTCTTGCGTTATTGAGGCATTAAACTGTAACGAGTAGCGCGTAAGGGCCGATTTACTTGTCACCTGTTTTACCAACCACCGGAAGATCCACCACCACCAAAGCC
>JAAXQF010000499.1 GCA_012974435.1 Desulfuromonadales bacterium
GAAAAGATTACGGGAAAGCGTTGGCTTGATGTCACCGAGCAGGTTCACCGGGCGGGGCTGAAGACGAACGCCACCATGCTTTTCGGTCATGTCGAAAGCTATGCCGACCGAGTTGACCACCTCTCAAAGTTGCGACAGCTACAAGATCTTACTGGCGGTTTTCAAGCTTTTATCCCTCTGGCCTTTCAACCCGACAATACCCGGGTCCCTGGGGCCAAGGGGGTTGGCGGCGTTGATGCACTCAAGACGCTGGCTATTAGCCGGCTCTACCTTGATAATTTCCGACACATCAAGGCGTACTGGGTGATGCTGGGAATGAAGGTCTCGCAAGTCTCGCTGGCTTTTGGCGTTAACGATATTGACGGCACAGTGGTCGAAGAGCAGATCGGTCATGACGCCGGTGCCGATTCTCCCCAGCAGTTGAGCAAGGAGCAACTCGTTGGCCTGATTCATAAAGCGGGCAAACAGCCGGTGGAGCGAGATACGCTCTATAATGAGATCAAAACCTATTGATGCTTAGCCTCTCGATGGGCTTGTTGGGAAGGTTTTTTCTCTTACATCAGTTCTTGTTCTTCATGGTTGATAATGATTACTGCAATTGAAAAAAAGCTTGATGCTGGTCAGCCTCTGGAACGAGAAGAGGCCTTATTCCTGCTGTCCGATATTGATTTGCTGACCTTAGGTAAATTGGCTGATGGTGTCCGCCGTCGCATGCATCCGCAGAGGTGTGTCTCGTTTGTCGTTGATCGCAACGTCAACTACACTAACGTTTGCACCACCAAGTGTAAGTTCTGCGCTTTCTACCGTGATGAGCTGCATCCTGATGCCTACGTGCTCAGCTATACGCAAATTTTCGGTAAGGTGCAGGAGCTGGTCGACCACGGTGGCACGCAGTTACTCATGCAGGGCGGATTGCATCCTGATCTGAAAATCGACTGGTTCGAAGATCTCTTCCGCCAGCTACGGCATCGTTTTCCGTCCGTGCAGATACATTCGCTCTCTCCTGCCGAGATTGTGCATATCGCCAAACTGTCCGGGTTAACGATGGCAGAATGCCTCGCTCGACTCCATGCTTCTGGTTTGCAATCCTTGCCCGGTGGTGGTGCCGAGATCCTGGTTGACGAGATCCGTCAGGAGATTTCGCCGAGCAAGATTGGTTGGCGGGACTGGGCTGGCGTGATGCGTGAAGCGCATAGCTTGGGGATGTCGACGACGGCAACTATGATGTTCGGTGTGCGTGAAAAGGCAGAAGATATTGTCGAGCATCTGTTCCGTATCCGTGAACTGCAGGCGGAACAGGGGGGTTTTACAGCTTTTATTCCCTGGAGCTATCAGCCCGGTAACACTGAACTCGGTGGAGAACAGGCGAGTGGGGTCGAGTATCTGAAAGTCTTGGCTTTGGCACGGGTTGTCCTTGATAATATCCAGAATCTTCAGGCCAGTTGGGTGACTCAGGGCGCGCGCATGGCACAGATCGCTCTCTACTTTGGTGCCAATGACCTGGGCGGAACCATGCTCGAAGAAAATGTTGTTGCTGCCGCCGGTGTTGATTTCTGTATGAGTCAGGAAGAGATTATTGATTTGTCGAAAAGTGCCGGGTTTACGCCTGTGCGACGAACGACAGGTTATGACACTTTGGAAACTTATTGAGCCCAAGCAAGGCTTCGGTCAAGCTATAGGCTGGTGAGTTCGCAAGTCTTTTGAGGTGCAAAATGTCTTATCTCCGTAAAGCAATTGTCGACATGGCCGGTTACGTCCCTGGTTTTCAGCCTCCCGACGAGAATCAGTGGATTAAGCTGAACACCAACGAAAACCCCTATCCGCCGTCACCACAAGTGATTCAGGCGATACGGGCGGCAACCGGTGATGATTTACGTAAATATCCGGACGCTCCGAGTCACGCCGGACGCGAGGCGGCAGCAAAAGTCTACGGTTATCCGATCGAATGGGTGATCATGGCCAATGGCTCTGATGAACTGCTCAATAACCTGATACGAGCCTGTGTCGGTGAGAGTGAAGAAGTCGCTTATCTGCACCCCTCCTATTCATATTATGCAACTCTTGCGGCGATTCAGGGTGCCAAGATCAAGACTTTCCCTTTGCTGGAGAATGGCGAGATAAAAGATTTCCCTGAACGCTACACAGGGAAGCTGTTGTTTCTGACCAACCCCAACGCGCCTCTTGGCTTGCGCTGGGGTATCGAAGAGGTCGCTGCCCTGTCCGATCGTTGCGAAGGGTTGCTGGTCGTCGATGAAGCCTATGCTGATTTTGCCGAAGGCAATTGCCTGGAGCTGGTCAGACAGAAGCCAAATGTGGTGGTCACCCGGACTCTTTCCAAGAGCTACTCTCTGGCCGGAATGCGCCTCGGTCTAGCGATTGCCCGGCCCGAAATCATTGCCGCACTGAATAAGATCCGCGACCACTATAATCTTGATCGCCTCGCCCAGACTGCAGTTGCCGCCGCACTGATCGACCAGAGCTATTTTCAGGATTGTGTCCAGCGGATCTGTTCGACCCGGGAATGGTTTAGCTCCGAAATCAAGAAACTGCGCTATCAGGTGATCCCTTCAAGCACCAACTACCTTTTTGCCACTCCTCCTGATCGCGACGGTAAACGTGTTTATGACGCGCTCTTCGAGCGTAAAATCCTGGTTCGTTATTTCAGTGATCCGCTTCTCTCACATGGCCTGCGTATTTCCATAGGGACCCGTGAGGAAATGGAAACGACTCTGCAGGCTTTGAGTGAGATAGGGTGAAACCCTGTGGCGAGTGGCGGGTAGCGCGAAAAAAGCCGGGTTCTGCAGCTTTTCCCTTTGCCTGGTTGTCTATTTCGCTCCAGTAAAGCATCGGAAAATGTGAAACAGGAGAAGCAAACGACCTGACTCACGCCCGTTCGCTCTGCGCTCTCTGCGCCTCTGCGTGAGGCCGGTTTTGATTTTGTCTTGTTGTTGTCCGTGTTTGTCTACGTCGAGAAAATGTAATGAACCAATCAGAGCCTAACTTGAGTAAGGTGGATAGCCAGATTCCTTTATTACGGGCAATGAAAGGTTTGTGATGGCTCTTCCTTTCGAAGCCGCTGAAATTTCTCTCCGCCTGCTCTCCTGGTATGGCAAGGAAGGTCGCACTCTCCCCTGGCGTGAAAACCGGGATCCCTACCGGATCTGGCTCTCCGAAATCATGTTGCAGCAGACCACGGTCACGGCTGTCATCCCTTACTACGAACGATTTCTACAGTGCTTCCCGACAATCGAAAGCCTTGCTGCCGCTTCGCTTGATGATGTCATTAGCTTATGGGCCGGGCTTGGCTATTATTCCCGCGCCCGTAATCTTCATCGTGCCGCACAGAAGATTGTTTCGGAATACGTCTCTTTTCCCGACACTCTCGAAGGTCTACTGGCGTTGCCTGGCATTGGGCGATCAACTGCCGGTGCTATCCTCTCGATTGCGTTTGACCAGCCTGCTCCAATTCTTGATGGCAACGTGCGCCGTGTACTTGTGCGCATCTTTGCCTGGCAAGAAGATCCACGCAGCAGTCGCGCCGAAAAGCAGTTATGGCAATGGGCCGAAGCTCTGACTCCGGATGAACACCCGCACGATTATGCTCAGGCGATTATGGACCTTGGCGCCACTGTCTGTGTGCCGCGAACGCCGCTTTGTGAAAACTGCCCTTTGCAAGAGCTTTGTCAGGCTTTTAAACAAGGCTGTGCAACGCTGTTGCCTGTTGCGCGCAAACAGATAAAGCTTCCTGTTCGGCGGCAGGTTGCTCTGTTGATAAAACGCTCCGATGATTACTTGCTTAGACAGCGACCGACCGAGGGTTTTCTTGGCGGGCTCTGGGAGTTTCCTGCGGTTGAGGTGAGTCCTGAACAGGATCATCGCCAGGCTGCAGAGCGGTTACTCGCCGATTTGGGCCTGGCTGGGGAACTCTGTGAAGCAGATCCTGTCCGCCACGCATACAGCCACTTTAAACTGGAGCTAACAGTCTTCAAGGTTGGAATTGAGAAGAGAACGTCCGTTGCTGAGGCTGGTGAATATGCTTGGTGCAGTGAAGACGAATTGAAAAGGTTGCCGCTGCACGGCGCCCACAAAAAAGCCTATAGCAAATAGCTGACTAAAAGCAGGATGTTGCTGAAAATCAAATTATCGTTAGCATGGAGTTGGTTTCTCTCTCTACATACTGTGCGCTTCACGCCACCTTATTTTTTATGTCAAAAGAAACGAAAATCTATCAGCTGATCGTTCGCCAGATTCCTGTCGCTGTCTCCGAACTGGAGAATCTGCTGAAGGAACTTCAGCATCAATTCGGCCTTGATGCCTACACTGCCAGGCAACGATTGATCGGCCCGGGCTTGGTAATGTTTGGTAAGGGGAGTCTTGAAAAAACAGGACAGATTGCGGCCCTGTTGCACCGCTATGGTTTTTCCTGTTGGCAGACTTTACCCGAACGTCCCGGATTTAAACCGTCTCGCCTGCGTAGTCTGGAAATCCATAACGACTACGTCCTCTTCGAGTGTCAGGGTGGATCGGTGCGTTTGGAGCGGGGTACTCCGACAGTTGGTGTGTTTGCAGACATCTCAGGGGCGCTGATCGACAAGCATGTCAAGCGGCTGTTAGCTCAGAATACCTATCGGGGGCGTGATGCTCTCGAGCCGCTCTCTCATGATGAACTCCTTCCTGCTATTTTTCAGGGCCAAGCCGTTTTTGATTTTTATCTGCTCGACAACCTGGGTCAACCTCAGCAGGCGGTCAGGGTGTTTCCCGGCCGGTTTAATCCTGCGGGTCTGGAAGACAGAAGCTCCCTTAGCGCAAGGGGCAACCTGGAAGCGATGCTGGGCCTTGTTGAGGAGTATGCGCAGGGTTTTCGTTTGCATTGTGATTTTGGCTTGAGCCAGTTGCCTAAATGCCAGGTGCAACGTCTCGAAGACTCACCCTCGGCGATCGATGATAATCTCAAGAGTCTGACACGTTATGGTTGGTTGCTTGCCAGGTTGCAGGGGGACGGCCACTCGCAAAAGACTTCCCCTCCTCATGCTGATGAGGCATCTCTGGTCGCTGGAGTCGCAGCTGCGGCTCTTGTTGGGAAACCGGCGCTTGGCACGGTTATGGGGGCAGATGGTGCTGCCGGGTCTATCCCGGGGTTGAAAGAAGTTGCCCGGGAGATACAGGGTGCTTTTGTTGATGAAAAGGGTGCAAGAGCTACTGCCGAAAGGGCTGTGGACAAGCCTGTAAAGAAAGATCTCCCTCCACCACCGGAACGTCCAGAAACTAAAATGTCTCTGGGTCGAATGCTGTCAACTGTTGGAACCTTTCTGGGCTTCGGGATTTTGTTTCTAGCGCTTAAGGGAAACAGCTCCCTGCTGGGCTCCATTGTTCAGTACGGGGTCGGGACAGGCCTTTTAGCAGGGTTGGTCGCTTCCTTTCTGTTCTGGTCGGGTCTTCATTATATCCGCCTGAAACGTAAGATAGAGAACACCCCGACCAGCAAGGTTCGTTCACTGGCAATGGGTATGGTTGAAGTGCATGGTCGGGCCAGGCGGCAGTACGCGCTGGTTGCCCCAATGACTCAATCCGCGTGTGTCTATTATCGTTTGCGTAAATATTGTCGCGACAAGAATAACAAGTGGAAGCTGGTTAAGGATGTCGACAGCAGTCACGTGGCCTTTCAGATCGACGACGGGACAGGGTGTGTGATTGTTGCGCCGCAAGGTGCTTCAGTTAAGGCAAAGACACGTCAGAGTGGCTACCTTGGGCAGTCACCTTTGACTTTCACTGCGGTCAACAACACGGATGAAAATGAAAAGTGGGTTGAAGATATTATTTACGAAGGAACGACGCTCTATATCCTGGGCTTTGCCCAACCGCTGAGAGCGGAGCGACGGAGCTTGCGTAATCGTACGGTTGAGAAACTACGTGAGCTCAAACTTGACCGGAATGCTCTGCATCGTTACGATGCAGATGGTGATGGCCAGATCAGCGAGGATGAATGGCAGCAGGCGCGTAGTGACGCTGAGCAGACAGCGCTTAAGGAGCACCTGGCTGAAGGAACGGAGCGCAAACGCCAGGAGGAGCATGTTGTGATTACGCGCCCCCCTCAGCGCAGTATGCCCTTTGTGATCGCTGAAGCGGTTTCAGAAGCTCACCTGGTTCGTAACTATGGGTTGTTCAGCCTCCCACTTATGGCTGCAGGGTTAATCCTGGCAGGGTTCGCTCTGTATCAGCTACTCAAATTTATAAACGTGTAGTTTTCTTCAGGAGGTTTCATTATGACGGGCTGGATTGTTCTCGGTGTTCTGGTTTTTATCCTGGTTGGCCTGGTGTTGTATGTAATCACCATCTACAACGGTTTTGTTGCCCTGAAGAACAATATTGAGCGCAACTGGAGCAATATCGACGTGCTCCTCAAGCAGCGTTATGATGAACTTCCCAAGTTGATCAAGGTTTGTGAAGGCTACATGCAGCATGAGCAGAAAACCCTGGAGGCGGTGATCAAGGCACGCTCCATGGCGGGGCAGGCGCGGACCGATGAGCAGAAAATGCAGGCCCAGAATATGTTGACCGACACCTTGAAGTCTCTCTTTATGGTGGTCGAGCGTTATCCTGAACTGAAGGCCGACAAATCCTTCCAGCAACTCGGCTACCGGATTACTGAACTCGAAGATCAGATCGCCGATCGTCGCGAATTCCTCAACGAGTCGGTCAATATCTACAATATTCGCATCGAGCAGTTCCCCGATGTCATCATTGCCAGCCTCTTTAACTTTGCCAAACGCACTTTGTGGCAGATCGACCCCGAACATCGCCAGAATGTTAAGGTTGAGTTTAAACACACCTGAGGGCTTGAGCTCTTCCCTGAAATAAAAAGCGGGCTCTGTCTATGTAAGACGAGGCCGCTTTATGTATGTTTTTTACGCTCCCCTCCTGCTCATTGACACTTGATGACATGGCATCGTTATACCTCTACAGATCAGTGAACACTAGAGTCAGAGCCGGTCAAATTTTTTGTGTACGAACGCTTAACCATCCTTTATAATATGCGATATTTGGCAACCCAGAACGTCTCAGGTTGCCTTGTCTCTTCTGCAATGTTTGATAACCTTTCGGGGATTTTTCGTGGTGTTTTTCGTACGTGTTTTTCTTGTTTGGGCCTTCTTGTTGAGCTCGACGGCAGGTTATGCAAGTGAAAAAACAGTTTTTGAACTGGGTGTCCGTGGTGGCGTCAACGATAACCGCAACTATGAAGAATTTACGGCTGGGGAGATTTACCTACTGAAGGATTTGCCCTGGCAGATATCTCTAACAAAGTCCGCCATCCTGCGAACCAGGCTTGATGCTGGTGTCACTGTTCTTGAAGCTGTTGGTGAACATAGCGTCATGCTGGCTATTGGTGGCGACCTGTTTCTACCCATACTGGATGATCGTCTGGAGTTTGAGGTCGGATTTCGACCGGCCTTTTTGCATGATTACAAAATCGGAGACGATGATTTCGGTGGCAACCTTCAGTTTACATCCCATGCAGGCATGACTTTACGATGGCATGAAATGAGTCTTAGCTATCGCCTCCAGCATACTTCGAATGCAAGCATTTATGAGCAAAATAAAGGATTGAATCTTCACCTGATTGGATTGGGTGTTCGATTCTAGCCACTGCCGCCCCAGAGTGTGCGATAACAACCCCTTCTCGGAGTCACTGTTTCGCACCCTGAAGTATCGGCCGGGATACCCTTCTCAGCCGTTTGCCAGCGAGCAGGATGCACAACGCTGGGTTGATGGCTTTGTGCAATGGTACAACACAGATCACCTTCACAGCGAGATCCGCTCTGTGGCACCGGATGATCGGCACTATGGACGGGAAGAGGCAATCCTGAACAAACGAAAAGAAGTCTACGATCAAGCGCGACAGAAGAACCCAAACCGCTGGACCGGACAAGCTCGCAACTGGGAACCGGTTGAAATCATACGACTCAATCCAGAGAAGAAAAGGACCTCAGAAAAGGAGCTTTGTAGCAAAGCTGCTTAACCAAAAAAGGCGACGACTATCTTGACACCCGCCGGGGTTAGTTCCTTGGTGGCCTTTCTCATATGTCAGCCATATCAGGATTTATAGAAATGCCCCGCACAGTCCTCAAGGCTTCCAATGGCAATGACTAATAATATGCCAGTTGTAAAAGAGTTACACATATAGTACATGTTTAGACTTGGTTAATGAGCGTGTGTTCGGCAATAGAAAGGTGGATATGAGTTTGTGAGGAAAAGTCATCAATTCCTTACACTTGATTTGTGTTCGTGAAATCAACGTCTTTGCTTACACGATTGCTTCTGTTTTTTTGCGATTCCCTCTTTTTTAACTAAACTAAATAAGGCCTAACCGTATGTCAAAAAAACAGGTTAAGTGCAAAAAAAAGAAAATCTTGATTGTTGATGAGGAAGCCTCTTACAGAGAGCTTTTAAGAGAGGCTTTTAGAGAAAGTTTCGATGTACTTGAAACTGAAAGCTGTAAAGAAGCTTTCTCTCTGGTCAGCCTAAATATGCCGGAGTTGATCATTATTGATTTGGGTATGCCTGACAATAAAGGTGTCATGCTCTGCGAGGAGTTGAAAGAAGATTCTGACACGAGAGAAATCCCGGTAATAGTCATGACCTCGTCAACCCAAAAGGACGACATCCTTCTTGGCTTAGATGCTGGAGCGAGTGACTATATTACAAAACCGTTTAGCATTCCCGAAGTATTAGCGCGGGTTGAGTCGCATTTGAGGACGCAAGACTTTTATGATGAATTGGAACACAAAGACCTCTTAATGCTTCTAGAGTTATCTGAAACAATTTCTGTTACAAGAAACCCCAATGCTATATTGCGACTAATTGTTAGAAAGATGTCGAAAATCATTGATGTCGAACGATGCTCAATCATCAGCTTTAGCAAGGAAAGATTGGTAGTTAAAGCAAGCAATGACTTGGAAAAAGGGAGAGAAATAAAGCTTGATATAAATAGGTATCCTGAGCTTCGCGCATCAATTGAAACTAAAAAGGATGTGATCATTAACGATATAAAGTCTAACCCTTTAATGGCTTCTGTAAGGGCTTACACTAAAAACCTTGATTACAATTCAATTGTCGTTATCCCCCTCTTGAAAAAAGAGAGTGTCATTGGAACATTTTTGTTGAGAACGGTTTCTACTGAAAAAGGAGGGGTAAGTGAGCGTGTTTACAAGTTATGCCATCTTGTAGCAAATATTGCCGCTACTGCCTTAGAAAATGCGACCTTGTACGAGTCGATGAAAAATGCCCAAGAATATCTTGAAGAAATCTCTATTAGGGATGATTTGACAAAATTATATAACCGCCGCCATTTTTATCGCAAACTGAGAGATGAATTCAGTCGGGTGGAGCGCTATGGCGAAGATCTTTCTTTGGTGTTTTTTGATATTGATGATTTTAAAAAAATTAATGACACCTATGGGCATGCACAAGGAGATAAACTGCTCGTACAAATTGGTTCAATGTTAAAAAGTGTGTCAAGAAAATGCGATCTTCCTGCTCGTGTCGGTGGAGATGAATTTGCCATGTTATTGCCATGCACGAATAAGAATGGCGCACTTAATTTGGCCCAACGGATCTTTAAAACGATACAAGGTCAAGGAATTGAAGATCTTGATAATGAACTAATATCGATTAGTATGGGGGTCTCAAACTGTATTGATAATAACGTGAAATCCGCTGAAGAGCTTGTGAAAATATCTGATGAAGCAATGTATCAGTCGAAATCAAATGGAAAAGGACAGGTTTCTCAAACCTGACTTTTATGTAAGCTCTATAAGAACCCTCAAAATTCTCTGATCATTGATACAATAATGACTCAAGGTTGCCTGCTTCCTGGGCCAATTCTCATAATTTACGAGTTATGGGGAGGAAATCGGCTTTTTATTGATAGACACATTTAGGAAGCTCGTTAATCCATAGAATCAAGGCCACCTGGATCTCCGGGTGGCCGTCTTTATTGGTCAACGCAACAATGCTTGAACGTTGGATATCCTACACCACCTGCCTAATATTATTCATTTTAAGTGCTATCCTTTCTCTCCCTGTTAGCTAAGTCACCAACATCAAACACTTTGAACTGTTGGCGCGTATATTGTATCTAGGTAGGTATGCAAGAGAACCCCCATCGAATGCTTAACAACTCAGGAATAAACTATGAAAATTCACAAACTCATCATCGTCTTAATCGTTGTTTTTATCGGCTTAGCCTCTCAGACAGCGCAGGCTATGAGTAGCGAAGCCGAAGCGAAATTTAAAATTATCATGGATATGTCGCTTGACCAATTAGGTCAGACATCGTCTGAGGTTCTTGGTGAGATGCACCCTAATACAGACTGGGCATCTTACAATTTCCCAGACTACGTTTATGATGATAAAGCTACAGAAATAGCCTACAAGGTTGCAGTCAAGAACCGCAGCCTGCTCGGAACTGTTAATGTTAGTGATGAGGAGATTGTCATACCATGTTATTGCACCTGTGATTCATTCGGACATGACAATTTACTTTACTGCTTTTATAAAAACGGAGTCCTGAAAGATGGCTTCGACGAGCATGGAGCGCAATGTGCTGTTTGCATTCGCCAAGCATTATTGGCTTTTTTGTGGAGTGACTTGGGCGCGACACATAAAGAAATCATGGTAGGCATGAAAGAAAAATTTGCACCTCTAATTGAAAAGTATCACCAGCATGAGCATTAATGCCTTTACTGAATGTCACGACTTCTGAGACGAAAACTGGCTTCTTATTGATAGGGGTAGTAAATAAATTTAAATCCTTACAAAGCACGACTTCTGAGAAGAAAACGGCTTCTTATTGATAGAGACATTTAGGAAGACTTACATTACTGTCGCATCAGGAATATGAAAGAATCTAATAAGATCGCTCTTTGAAGTGTTCACAAAGCCCTCTCGACCGGACTGCCTGCTTACCATTGACATCTATCACTAAGCAACCCTCCCCGCAGCCAATGAGTTTATCTCCCTCCATACATCTCCCTCCATACTTGCATAGCCAAAAGCTTGTGACATACTTTTTTTGCTTTACCATAGTCGTACGAAGTATTCGAGCAAGGAGGTTAAATTGTCAACATTACGCAACAGTTTCGCAACGATTACTGGCTTGATGATTTTCATCTCAGCCACGCTTCTCATCCCGATTGAGTCTTTGTCAAAAGATAAGCAGACGCAGCACCTGTTCAAGATCGAGCGCAACAAGAACGCTAATATTGTGCAGTATGATGTTCAGATGAAAGCAGACGGCAAGCTTGATCCCAAGAAACCTGTGGTTGTCTACTGGTTAAGACACGCAAAAGACGGGCAAAAAGAAGATCTCAAGTGGATTGAGAAGAGCTTTGCCTACGGGTTCAAGACCAAATATGACGCCAAGACGAACACTGCCAACATAGACATGGTCGCCAAGATAAATCGAAAGATAAGCGTACGTGAGGTAGAAGGGGAATATCGGGCCGAGACGCTTATCGATGGTCAATCTGCCTACCTCGAAAAGATTTTCATCAGTTCCAAGGGAAAAGGCGTGTCCACCAAAATTACTTATATGGAGTTGTTTGGTAAAGACATAAAAACCGGAGAAGACCTTTACGAGAAGTTTAAACCTTAAATTTAGAGATGCTGAGTTCCTAGGCTTCAGGAGTGTTATCCCTCACCAGGAAAGGTCTTTTTTCATAATCATGGCTTCTGAGAATAAAACTGACTTCTTATTGATAGCGGTATCCAGGAAGTTATTTAATTCATAAACTTATGGTCACTTGGGTCAACTCCAGGTGGCCATTTATTATTTGTCAGGGTTTCTAAGAATTTTGCATTTCGACCAATCTCTGACCCAATTAACATATGTAGGAGCATAAATAAGACGTCCATCTCTTTTGACCTAATCTCACAGCGAGGTACAATTGAAAACGACATGGTGCTGTCAAATTGTTGAACCTTGGCCGAATTAGTCACGTGACAGGAGGTGACTCTATGCGAGTAATCATAATTTTATTCACTTCGATGTTACTGCTCTTTCTGACCGGTTGCATGGCGACGAAGGTTGTGACGATTCCGATGAGGGTCGCAGGTGAAGTGGTTGGCTTTATACCTGTGGTTGGTGGGATCGCTGAAGGTGTGGTTGATACTACAGCGGGGGCAGTTGACCTAATTCCACTTTGAGTACAATGTCCTTTTTAACCTCGACAATTATGGCCACCAGGGTTAGTCCCTGAAGTAGGCTGGGGCGACCCAAATGTCGGCGTGCGCTGGATGCCACAAATATCCGAGGACTGGTCTCTTTCCCTTAGAGGTGACATTGGCGGGTTTGGTATGGGGTCTGATTTCACCTGGAACGTGCAGGGTGGGACGATATGGGATTTTGCTGATTCAATGTCGCTAGTTGTTCAGTACTGGGCACTCTCTGTCGATTACTGCGACGGCACCCGAGGGACCTCAGAGCGATTTTGTTACGACACCATTACCCACGGCCCGGCAGTTGGACTGGCTTTCCGTCTATAATCGACTTTTGCGTGTAAAGTGCTATAGGTTATAGATGACCAATGTCTGTGAAACATAACTAATAAAGGTTGCCAAAAAAACAATGGACAAGGCACTCGAATTTCATACAAAAAAAGTCGATGCTACGGTGCTTAAAGATATTCTGTCGACCTGCACTGCTTTCACTGGATTTTCGGAAAGTGACTTTGACCTGCTCGCCAAAGGAGCTAAACGAGTATTTGTTCCGGCCGGTACTCAGTATTTAAAGCAGGGGGAGGTGGCTGAAACGGCTACAGTGGTCGAACACGGCCGCTTTATTGGTATCATCCCTGTGCGCCCCGGCGAGACCATTACTTTTGAATTAGGGCGCGGTGAAATCGTGACACTCGCCGCCATGTTGGCGGAAGATCCCAGTCGTGGTGATCTGTACGCTCTCCGGGACAGCACGGTCATTACGCTCCAAGGCGAGGATTTTCTAGCGTGCCTAACGGCAAATTCGAAGCTGATCAAAAGCTATTCCGCCTGGGCTATCGAACAGTTCAAACGTTTAATAGGCCAAACCCCCTTCCAAAGTCGACCCCAAACCTTCGCTTTGCTGCCGACCAGCAACGCTCCACAAATATACGAATCAACACTTGCCCTCATGCAGGCGCTTTCAGAAACTCATGGACAGGGACATTTAATTGACAGCCAGCGGATTCAAGAGGTCTTTGGGTGTGACCCGGCCAAGGGAGACGATTTCGATCAAGTACGCCGCAAATTGACTGCCTGGTTGGAGGAAAAGGAAGCGGAGGGTTGTTTCCTGTTATTCGTCTGCGACCCAACCGAGACAAACTGGACGCGCTGGTGTCTCGACCAGACCGACCGGATCATAGTTGCTGCGATGGCTGAAGACACTGCGGAAATCGAGCGTATCGAGCAAATGTTTGCTGGCCGGAAGGTGGCAGAGGCCAAGGTCCTGGTGGACTTGATTCTGATTCAGAACCAGAACACCAGATTGCCGCGTGGCTCGAACGTATGGATGAAGCTCAAATGTTTACGACGTCACCATCAGGTACGTCAGGGCAATGTGGCCGACTACCAACGGGCAGCCCGCCGGATAAGCGACCGCGCCGTGGGCCTTGTACTTGGAGGGGGAGGAGCCCGCGGGCTAGCGCACATCGGGGTGCTTCAAGCTCTGGAAGAAGCCGGGGTGCCGGTCGATGTCATAGGTGGAACCAGTATGGGCTCGGCAATGGCCGCCGCTTATGCCCGAGGTTGGTCACCGCAAAGAATCCTTGAATTCGCCAGCAAGACCTTCACCGACACGAATGCCGTAAGAGACCTGGATTTTCCAATGATCTCCATTCTTGCCGGGCGTAAGCTTAACCGTCAGTTAAAGTCATTCTTTCAGAAAATTGACATCGCCGATCTTTGGCTTCCTTACTTCTGCATCTCCGCAAGCCTCAGCGATGGGGAGATGGTGGTACATGACCAGGGGCTACTCTGGGAAAAGGTGCGCGCGAGCTGCTCTCTGCCGGGGGTTTTCCCGCCGGTCTGGTCCGATGGACAATTGCTTGTGGATGGCGGCGTAATGAACAATGTCCCTATGGATGTTATGGAGAACAGGTGCAATGGTGGAACAATTATCGCTGTCAACGTTGGTGGTGGAGGCGCAAAAGGATTTGATGACAGCAAGCATTGGAATGCCTCAGGATGGAGCCTGCTTCGTCAACGTTTCTCAAGGAACTCCCAGAACAAGCACATTGCCAATATCCTGGATGTCATGCTCTGGTCAACAACGATAAGCAGTAAAAGATATCTTCAACAACTTGTCGATGCGGGGCGGGTGGACCTTTACCTGACACCACCAGTGCAGGAATTCCAGCTGCTCGGTTTCGATGCCTATGAAAAGTTATACCAGGTCGGTTACGAATATGCGCGGAAGGAGCTCGCCGCGTGGGAAGATCTGTCGAAGGTTGTGCCCTCCAAATCTGCTGATATCTAACCCAATTCACGTAAGCTTCTCATCATCAAAACAATGCGAGAAGATAAATAGTAAATATCCTCTCGCAAGAATCAAACTCCCCACCCGTTTGAAATCCATTCTTAAAACTCACGACTTCTGAGAGGAAAAACGGCTTCTTATTGATAGAGATATTCAGGAAGCTCTTTAATCCACAAATCTCTGACCACCAGGG
>JAAXQF010000503.1 GCA_012974435.1 Desulfuromonadales bacterium
TTGTTTAACTAATAACACTCTTTGAAGTGTTGTCTACCGGTAGAGTCGAAAGCTTTCCTATAATGTATTGTTGCAAGTCATTCTTACATATCCTTAGGATATATAGGGCAGGCCTTGCTTAGTACATGACTCTAGTCTCCAAGCATGATCCGGATGATCTCCTTGTCGGTCTCCCGCATCCCTTCGCGGCCGAGTCGGCCAATGTTGTTGATCGTGTTCTCAACCCCTTTTGAGACAATGCCGTCGCCGCCGTAGAACTGCTGGCCTTTCTCGAACATATAGAAGCCCAGGATCCCGGCCTCAACGGACGAGGCGATTTTGGCCGCGCAGGAGGGTTTTGCCCCATCGCAGATGATCCCTGAGACCGTTGCTAGCGCATTGACGATCGTATGGGCCACTTCCTCGAAACGTCCACCGTGCAGCCATGCGATCCCCGCTCCGGCACCGCAACCGGCGCTGACCGCGCCGCAGTAAGCAGAGAGTCTGCCGATGCCGGTTTTCTGGTGAATCGTCACCAGGTTGGAGACAATCAGGGCCCGGAGTAAGGTCTCCTTGTCCGAACCCAGTTCTTTCGCATATTCAATCACCGGAACGGAAGCCGTGATCCCCTGGTTGCCACTCCCTGAGGCGATTACGACCGGCAGGTCACAACCGCTCATGCGGGCATCTGAACCCGCTGCAGCGAGTGCTTTTGCTCGAACTTTGACATCATCACCCCAAACCTCCATCAGCACGGACCCGATGTTGGCTCCCCAGTCACCTTTGAGGCCCGCTTCTGCGATCGCCATGTTGTAATCAATCTGGCTCTGCAGCAGCTCTTCAATATCCTTAAGCTCAACCGATTCTGCAAAATCGAGGATGTCACGAACATTCATGATGGAGCGGTCTGTCAGGTTTTTCGTCTCAACTTCGTCGCAATCCTGGTTTTTGTAGATTACTTCATCGTTTTTCGTGATCATGACGATGTTGGTGTGGTAGTGGGAGATCTGCACGCTGGCCGAGGTGTCGCCGGCAAAGACAGAGACAGTCAGATCAAAAACCAAACCATTCTTGGCTTCTGTTACGACGATCTCGTTATTCTCAAGGAAGTCTTTTATCCTTTTGCGCCCGGAATCATCTATCGAAGAGAGAACTTCCAGGGCCTTCTCAGCGTTTCCTGCGGCAATTCCCGCCGCTGCAGAGGCTTCTATACCCCTGAGGTTGCCGGTGTTCGGGACAACCACGCTTTTTACATTTTTGATGATGTTGTTACTCGCCTCAATCACGGCCCGCTCCGGTGGGACACCCAGTGCCTCACGGGCTTTTGCTGCCGCATAGGCAATGGCGATCGGTTCGGTGCAACCCATGGCCGGGACCAGTTCTTCCTTGAGGATATCCAGGTATGCCTGATAGCGTTTGTCTGACGGTTTCATTGTTAACCTTTATTTGTGAATTGTACGAAAAGTTGCGCCGCTTTTATTGGGATGGTAAAGCCCTGTCCCCATTTAACACCAACCCTTCGAGAAAAGGGAACGATATTTTGGAAATAACCCTCAGGCATTGTTTTGTGAATAAATAATTCCCTGTTGCATAGTCAATGCGTTTACGCATAAAATGTGCTTCTCAATTAAGGAGGCCTGTTATGCCCAGTCAAGACTTGTCGGTTGATTTACAGTCGCTCGCTCCCGCCTTTATAGAAGCTCTTTCTGTCCCTTTGCTGGTATGCAATAGTGAGAAGCGGATTGTTTTCAGTAACCCTGTGGCAGAAACTCAACTTAACGCTCGAGCTGGAATGTTGCTGGCAGAACCCTTGCCTAAACTGGCCGAAGCGGTTGGAAACTTTCGACGCAGCGCAAGCGTCCATCCTCCTCTAACAATTCTTCGTGGCACGAGTGCCCCGTACCTGGCTCTGCTCAGTTCGGTGAAGTCACCTTCCGGAACGCTGACACTTTGTCTTCTTCCCCCGGCTCCCTCGACTCCCGATGGTGATCGCCGCATTCTCAACTTCGAGGCCATGACCCTTGAACTCCAGGCGATCATTGACTCCTCGTCTGATGGACTGTTCGTGTGCGATGGTGATGCGAACGTCATCCGTGTCAATCCTGCTTCTGAGCGCATCCATAAACGACCGGCCTCCGAGATGGTGGGGAGGAATATGCGTGAACTGATTCCTGAAGGGTTCATAGATCGTTCCGCAGCGCTTGAAGCCTGCCTGCAGAAAGAAACTGTCAGCCTGTTGCAGAATATGCCAAATAACCGCAAGCTGATCTCCATCGGAACACCGGTGTTTGATCAGGCCGGAGAGTTGATCAGGGTCGTGGTTAGTGAACGCGACATTACCGAGATAGATACTTTGCAGCGTGAACTGGAGAACCAGGAGGCGATCAAGGATCAGTTCCGTCACCAGATGCTGGAAATGCAGCAGACGGAACTTGAAAAGCGGAAAATCATTGCTCGCAGTCCGAACATGATCAAGGCCTTGCGCCAGGCGATGCGGGTGGCGACGGCTGATTCCTCTGTCCTGATCCTTGGGGAGTCGGGTGTCGGTAAAGGTGTGATTGCCGATATGATTCATAGTAACTCCCGTCGTGCGGATCGGCCGTTGATCAAGATCAATTGCGGCGCGATTCCCGAGTCGCTGGTTGAGGCGGAGTTGTTTGGCTATGAAAAAGGGGCCTTTACCGGTGCAAACACGGGAGGTAAGCCCGGCCAGTTTGAGTTGGCCAATGAAGGCATACTCTTCCTAGATGAAGTTGCTGAGTTGCCACTGTCGGCCCAGGTGAAATTGCTGCGCTTTCTTGAAGATGGCTGGATTACCCGGTTGGGCGCCACCGAAGAGCGCAAGGTTGATGTGCGTGTGCTGGCAGCGACTCATCGAGACCTGGACGATATGGTTGAAAAGGGGACTTTCCGGCTCGATCTTTATTACCGGCTCAATGTTATCCCAATCCATGTGCCGGCGGTACGTGAACGCAAGGATTGCCTGGTGCCGCTGATCAGGCACTATATTGATCACTTCTCTCTCATCAACCATGAGTCCCGGCGGCTCTCGCGGGCAGCCGTAGATGCTTTATGCAATTACTCCTTTCCCGGTAATGTGCGCGAGCTGATGAATATCTGTGAGCGACTGGTGGTTATGTCGGAAACCGAGATGATTGACCTGGTTGACTTGCCAGAGCAGGTCGCCGGGAGTGTCAAGACCCGCTTGCCGAAAGAGATGGATTGGCCAGAAACAGTGACGTTGCAGGAGGCACTGGAGACGGTTGAACGAAACCTCCTCACCAAAGCGCGTGAGCGTTATCGGAGCCAGTCCAGGATCGCAGAGGTCCTCGGCGTGAACCAGTCGACAATCGCACGTAAGCTGAAACGTTACGGTCTTCTGTGACCCCTCTCTCTGCTGATATGGTTACCGTCTGGCTTGTGTTTATGCACTCCTGCATAGAGGTGCCAAGTATATCTGCTCCAAGGGCCTTCTGTTGCCATCGATCCTGTTTTAAAAGTGTCTCTTGTCGTCGATTGGTTTTTCCCTTTTTCACGTGATCATATTTTGTTTGTCTGCTAAGATGCCGTAATTAAAGAATCTTTTTTTTGGCATTTTGAAATACCTGTAATCATCAAGTGGCTTGAGTTGTCTTTGCTGCAAAATAAAACAGAGTTTGGCATCAGCCTTGCTCTAGGGTTTATTATCTGTTTTTTCAGGCTCGACTTTTAAGCCTTATTCAAGGTGGTATAGTTATAGGCAGTTTTTTTGAATGTAGTTTAATCAGTGGGTTTTCGACATCCTGTCGACTCACAAACTTCCCAACCCTAAGGAGAAGAGACATGAAAAAGTATCTGGCAACAGCCCTCGCCGTGTTCCTTGCAACCGGCACTGTGTTCGCAGCAGACACGCTCAAAGTTGGTGTTCAAGCACCAATTACCGGTAGCTATGCGAACGAAGGCCAAGGGATCGAGAACGGTGTACGCTTACTCGCTGAGCAGGTTAACGCCAAGGGTGGCGTCATGGGCCAGCAGATCGAAGTTATGGTCTGTGATGACCAGGGCACCGCAATGGCAGCCGCAATCTGCGCCAAAGACCTGGTTAACAAAGGTGCTAAAATGGTCATCGGTTCCTACACCTCGACCTGTGCCGAAGCCGCTCAGAAGACATACTTCAAAGCTGGCGTTCTGCAGACTTCCGACGGTACTGCCGACAGCCTGACTGAGAAGGGCTACTGGACTTTCCTGCGTAACTCTTTCCCGAACAGCGCCGAAGCACAATTCGCCGCCGAGTACATGGTCAACGTCAAAAAGTATAAGCGGATTGTCGTTATCTCCGACTTCTCCACTTATGCTGACGGCCTGGCTAATGCAGCCGAAGAAGCAATCAAAGCGCTGGGTGGCAATGTTGTCTCCCGCGACAAGATCAAGGCTGACTCCCAGAACTTCACTCCTGTTCTGACCAACATTAAGTCCAAGAAACCTGATGCAATCTTCTTCGCCGGTTACTACTCCGACGGTGGCCAGCTACGCGCCCAGCAGATCGCACTCGGTATCAAGGCTGACTTCATCGGCGGCGACGCCAACGACAACCCTGACTTCGTCAAGCTGGCCGGCTCTGCTGCCACAGGCGCTTTCATCATCAACGTTCCTTCTCCAGACGTCCTGCCTTACGAAGTCGCCAAGACCTTCATTGCTGACTACCAGACGAAATACGGTGAAATGCCTCCTTCGATCTGGGGTTTGATGAATATCGACGGCATGCGCGCCATCATTCACGCCATGGAGCAGACCAAAAGCTTCGACACCAAGAAGGCTGCTGACTACCTGCACAACATGACCGAGCCACTACCTGGCATCACCGGCCCGATCGCTTTCGCTAAAGACGGCAACCGCAAAGGCGGTGCCTACGTCGTCAAGAAGGTTCAGGCTGATGGAACATACTTCAACGAGTACGTTCAGTAATAACGCCTGATTGTTTAGAAAGGGGCGGGGGAGAGAGCCATTCCCCCGCCCCTTTATTTTTGTCCGCTTAAAAAAGTAAACGTGCAGACGCAATAAATTGCCCTTCAGGCGCGAGCAGAGGACGCCCTGGTCCTCCTCTGGCTTCTGCAAGGCAACTCGTTCACCAAACCCGGAGAAGTTTATGGACACTTTTTTACAACAGTTAGCGAACGGCCTGACTATTGGCAGTATGTTTGCCCTGGTTGCGCTCGGCTACACCATGGTTTACGGAGTCATGAGATTGATCAACTTTGCTCATGGCGACATGGTTGCGGCTTCGGCATTCGTCGGCCTGACGATCTATACTGAGGTGTTGGGTCAGGAAACCTCGCTTTTCGCAGTCATCGCTATCTTCATGCTGACTGCGGTTGTCATGGCGATTGTCGGTATTATCCTCGAAAGGGTTGCCTATCGTCCGTTACGCGAAGCGCCGCGCTTATCGGCCGTGGTCTCGGCGCTTGGTGCCTCGCTGGTTATCCAGAACGGTATCATGCTGGTCTGGGGCCCACGGATGCGCATCTTCCCGGAGTTGGTCCCACAGGTCTACTGGGATTTTGGCGGTGTGGTGATCAGCCTGATCCAGGTGATTATCCTGGTGTTGTCGCTGGTTTTGATGGTTGGCCTCTACCTGTTTGTTGAAAAAACCCGTATAGGCGCAGCGATCCGAGCCTCTTCCATTGACCAGGATGCAGCGCGCTTGATGGGCATCAACGTCAACAGTGTTATCGCCCTGATTTTTATCATCGGCTCCTCTCTGGGTGCTGTCGGCGGTCTCTTTATCGGCCTCTACTATCGCGGCATTACCTTTAATATGGGTTGGCAATACGGCCTCTACGCTTTTATCGCAGCCATCCTCGGTGGTATCGGTAATATCCCGGGCGCTATGCTCGGTGGGATGCTGCTCGGCCTGTTCAATGCTTTTATCGCCGGTTACGTTTCCAGCACATGGGCCGATGCCTTTACCTTTATCCTGCTGATTTTAATCTTGATTGTCCGCCCGACCGGTATCTTAGGTGAGCGGGTTGCGGAGAAAGTCTGATGAAAGAATTGCAGAAATTTGCTTATCCGGTCTTCTTCGTCGTTATGGCGGTTCTTCCGCACATGCTTGACGATCGTTGGCAGGCGGTGGCGATAACCTTCCTGATCTTTGCCGTGGTGGCTCTATCTCAAGATATTATCCTTGGTAAGTGCGGTATGTTTAATATGGGCCAGGCGCTCTTTTTCGGCATGGGTGCCTACACCACGGCGATCCTCAATAACGAGTACGGTTGGTCGATCATCGCCACGATACCGCTGGCGATCATCATCCCGGCCGTGTTCGGTGTCCTGCTGGCCGGACCGATCGTCCACCTGCGCGGCGACTACCTGCTGGTCGTCACTATCGGCTTCAACATTGTTTTTGTTCAGGTCCTGCAGAATAACCTCGGCGGCATCACCGGCGGCCCGAATGGCATTTTCGGCCTCGATTCGTTGAGTTTTTTAAGCTATGACCTGACGAGCCAGATCTCGGTCTACTATTTTGCCTTCTTCGTCCTGTTGCTGACCCTCTGGGTGATGCACAACCTGGCGGGGAGCAAGCCGGGACGTGCCATGCATTACCTGCGCGAGGATCAACTGGCGGCTGAAAGTATCGGCATCAACACCCGTGTCTACAAAATCTTCGCCTTCGGTCTTGGTGCCGGAATTGCCGGTTTAGCCGGCACCGTATTTGCCGTGCAGTATTCGGCAGTCAGTCCAGAGGCCTTCGAGTTTATCCAGTCGGTACTCTTCTTCAGTATCGTTCTGGTTGGCGGATCTTCAGTACCGGGAGTCCTGATCGGGGTGTTTGTGATGTTCGTGTTGCCGGAAATCTTCCGCGAGTTCGCCACCTGGCGCTACTTCATCTTCGGTTTTGCGATGATCGCGGCGATGATTATGCGGCCACGTGGTATCTGGCCGGCCACTTTCGGTAAAATCCCCAAGTTCTTGATCAAGGATAATAACCATGGCGCATAATGAACTGATATTGACCGACGTCACCAAGCGCTTCGGGGGATTGACCGCCGTCGACGCTTTAAGCTTCAAGGTTGAAAGCGGCCAGATTTACGGCATCATCGGCCCCAACGGGGCGGGTAAGACCACGGTCTTCAACTGCATTACCGGCATCTACAAATCGGAAGAGGGCTCAGTTCTCTGGCGTGGTGAAGAGATCCGCGGCAAGACCCCCTACCAGATTGTGGCTCGTGGCATCGTCCGTACCTTTCAGACCATCCGCCTGTTCGGCCAGATGTCGGTCGCCGAAAACATCATGAGCGGCCGTCACATCAAAAGCACACAGAAATGGTGGCACGGCATCATCCCTACTCCCGGGAAAAAGCGAGATGAGCTGGAAAACTGGCAGAAGGTTGAAGAGCAGCTCGACTTCTTCAAACTGAGCGAGTTTGCTGCTACTCCGGTTGGCTCGTTGCCCTACGGCCTCCAGCGGCGTGTGGAAATTGCCAGGGCGATGGCTGTTGAACCGACCCTGCTGATCCTCGATGAACCGGCAGCCGGTCTCAATGATAAGGAGACCCTGGAACTTCTGGAGACTATCTTTAAAATCCGTGACAAAGGGGTCACCGTGCTGCTGATCGAGCACGATATGGACATGGTAATGGAAGTCACTGACTACCTGACGGTGATCAACTTCGGCAAAAAGATCGCTGAAGGTACCCCTGAAGAAGTTCAGAAAAACCCGGCTGTCATCGAGGCCTACTTGGGAAGTGAGGATGACGACGATGAGTAATGACGTTTTGTTTGAAATAAAAGACCTGGAAGTCTCTTACGGCAGCATTGCTGCCATCAAGGGGATCTCTCTCGAAGTGCACAAGGGTGAAATTGTTACCATCCTCGGCGCCAACGGTGCCGGTAAAACCACGACCATGCGCACTATCAGTCAGCTGCTCAAAGCCAAGGCCGGTTCGATCAAGTTCAAGGGGGTAGAGCTGACTAAGTTGCCTGCCCACAAGATCGTTAAGCTGGGAATCAGTCATTCACCGGAAGGTCGTCGCGTGTTCGGTATTCTGACGGTCGAAGAGAACCTGATGCTCGGTGCGTTTTCGCAGAGTAAGATGGATCGCGAAACCCTCGGTTGGGTCTACGAACTTTTCCCTCGTCTGCAGGAACGCCGCAAGCAGTTGGCCGGAACCCTGTCCGGTGGCGAGCAGCAGATGCTGGCGATCGGCCGGTCCTTGATGAGTAATCCCGAGATGGTGCTGCTTGATGAGCCTTCTCTTGGAATTGCACCGATCCTGGTCAAGGCGATCTTCAAGCAGATCAAGGAGATTGCCAAAAAAGGTGTAACGGTGCTGCTGGTTGAACAGAACGCCAAGGCTGCGCTGAAACTGGCTGATCGTGGCTATGTACTCGACGTCGGCAAAATCGCCCTCTCCGGGACCTCAGAAGAACTGTTGGCTTCGGAGAAAGTGCAGGAAGCCTACCTGGGCAAGAAGCATTAATGTTCTTGCCGGGGCAGAGCCGCACTGCGAGAGGATCACTCAATGAACTTAAAAGACCTTCTGGTGTATATCGATTTGAGCTCAACCTGCTCAACCAGGCTGGCTACTGCAATCCAGTTGGCCCAGCAGCAGCAGGCCAAACTGACTGGTATCTACGCGATTCCACCCCATCGGGCCAGCGACTTTGAACAACCCTATAAGCTGGCGGAGCAGGCCAAGCTGAAGTTCCAGCAAACGGTCGAACAAGCGGGGCTGGAGTCGGAGTGGATTTGTGCCGACAGCTCCAGAAACAATCTTGATCTTGTCCAGTCGATCAATCTTTACGCCCATTATCGCGACATGCTGATCGTCAGCCAGTCAGACCATGGTGCAGAGCAACAGTCGACCCCCGCAGAACTCCCGGAAAAAGCGGTGCTGGGGGCTGGCCGTCCTGTGCTGGTCGTTCCCTACACCTGTGACACCCGAACAATCGGCAAACGGGTTATGCTGGTCTGGCGTGGAGGTCCTGAATCTTCACGGGCCATGCACGATTCGATGCCACTGCTGCGCGCGGCCGATTCTGTTCACGTCATATCAATCCAGGGCTACGGGGGCGATGAGGCATATGAGTCTCACAACGCCGATATTTGCAGTCATTTGCGTCACTACGATATCAATGCAATTGCCGAAAAGCATGTTACAGCAGGGCTCAGTATCGGTGACTTGCTGCTCAATCGCTGTGCCGATGAGGGGATCGACCTGATGGTGCTGGGCGCCTTTTCCCAGTTCCGTCGTGGCAACCAGATCCTTGGCGATGTCGGTCGCTATCTGCTGAAGTCGATGACCGTCCCGGTGCTGATGTCGCACTAAAGCCAAGCCGGTTCAAGGAGAGGCTATGGACAGGAGTATCCAGGAACTGACCTGGGAACATGATGCGATCATTGATTCCTCCTCAGATGGCCTTTTTGTCTGCGATGGTGCCGGTCTTATCTTGCGTGTTAATCCCGCTTCTCAACGAATCAACAACGCCACTGCTGAACAGTTGGTCGGACGTTCCTATCTCGACGTTGCCGAAGAAGGGTTGGTTATTCTTCCCTCGGCAGCCCTTGAAGCCATCAAGTCCCGCAGCGTGGTCAGCCTGCTGCAGGAAAACCGTTTCGGTCGAAAACTTATTTCTACGGCGACCCCTGTGTTTGATGATGCCGGCGAACTGATCCGCGTGGTGGTTAGCGAACGCGATATTACTGAAACGGATCGTCTGCAGCGGCAGTTGGAAGAACAACAGGCGATTGGTGATCATTTTCGTCACCAGGTACAAGAGCTACAGGAAGAGTTTCTCTCCAGTCAGCCGGTGATTGCCAAAAGTCCTTGTATGATCAAGGCGCTCAAACAGGCGCTGAAAGTCAGTGAGGTCGACTCGACGGTTCTGATCCTCGGTGAATCGGGGGTTGGTAAGGGTCTGGTCGCAGACCTGATTCACAAGAACTCCCGCCGTAGCGACAAACCCATCATAAAAATCAATTGTGGAGCTATTCCCGAAACGCTTATCGAAGCTGAATTGTTTGGCTATGAAAAGGGTGCGTTTACCGGTGCCTCTGCCAGCAAGCCGGGCCATCTTGAGCTCGCTGATGGCGGCACCCTGTTTCTTGATGAAGTCGCCGAACTGCCGCTGGCTTCGCAGGTCAAGCTTCTGCGCTTCATGGAAGATGGTGTGGTTACCCGTCTGGGAAGCACTCAGAGTCGGAAAGTTGATGTCCGTCTGCTTGCCGCAACCAATCGTGATCTCGATCAGTTGGTTGCTTCCGGCCAATTTCGCACCGATCTATTCTACCGTTTGAGCGTTATCCCTTTACTTGTCCCGGCTCTACGTGAACGTATGGAATGCCTGATTGCATTGATTCGCTCCTACATCGATCATTTTGCTTTACGGTCCAATGTTTCAAGAAAACTGAGTGCTGCAGCTCTCGACGTTCTGGTTCATTACCATTACCCCGGAAATGTGCGTGAGTTGATGAATATCTGTGAGCGCCTGGTGGTGATGTCTGACACTGAGATGCTCGATGTGGGTGATCTGCCTCAGGATGTGGTTACGGGGTCCAATGGTGAGGGTTGTCTCGTAGAAAGCAATTGGCCCGACGGGATGAACATGACGCAAATTCTTGAGAGCGTTGAAAAGCGTGTCCTTTCCGAAGCCAGTAAACGCTATCGAAAACAGCAGGACATTGCCGAAGCTCTTGGTATGAGCCAGCCTACGGTAGCCAGAAAACTTCAGAAATACGGAGTCGGCTCTCACAGCGCGAGTGCGGAAAGTTAAATTAAATAATTGGGTCTTATTACCCGCAGCTTGCTGCGTTGTTTAACTTTAAAGAGACAACCTTTGTTTGGCCGCGATGAAAGTCTATCAAGATCTATGGTTAGAACAAAAAACAAGAGCTCTTGTAAACGCTATTTACCACTAAGGCACTAAGAAAACCCTTAATGTCAAAGCAATTTAACGGGGATGAAGGGGATGTAAGTCTTCAAACAAAAGCCTTTTGACCTTGGTGTTAAAAACAAAAAGGCCAAAGCTTTGCTTGGTTTT
>JAAXQF010000509.1 GCA_012974435.1 Desulfuromonadales bacterium
TAGAAAATCGTGGTGATGTTGTAATTCTGGCCCCCCGGCATCGTGTTGACACCAATAACTCGCCGGAAGTAGAAAAGGTTGTCTTCGAAAATATCGGCGGTGGCGAGGGCAAGATGGTGATTGATTTCTCCCAGGTTGACTACATTTCAAGCGCCGGTTTGCGTGTCCTTTTGAAAACGGCAAAACAGATGAAAAAGGGTGGCGGCAAGCTGGGGTTATGCAACCTGAATGACCAGATCAAGGAAGTGCTTGAGCTAAGTGGCTTCCTGGGAATTATTGATTGCCACGATTCTGTGGATAGTTGCATCGCTGCCTTCGGATAAGGCCGTATGGAAAACGCTTATCAAGTTGTCAATACATTCATGTCGGACATAACGGATGATGCCTTGCTTAACTTTGCAGGCAAGTTGGCTTTTGATATGAAGTTATCCGTCAGTACCCTTAATTAAAAGCTGTCATCAGGAAGACTTGCTGTTCAACGTTACACGCTTGAAAAAGAATCTGATAGCTATGTGCCGCCTGAAGATATGCTGTTCCCTTTGTTTTTTGTAGACAAAGGACAGGTTGTTGTCGCTGAAAACGATGAAAAGATTCTATCACCTGATATGATTGCGTTGCAGTTAGTTTAAACAGCCAAGGAGTGTTGAGATGCTAAGAATCGAACTAGAAAACGATGGTTGCGGACTTCATATTATGAGGTTGTCGGGTGCTCTGGATGGATTGACCTACCTGGATCTGCTGAAAGCCTTCAACCAATCAATTGAAAAAGAGGCCAAACGTATTGTGTTGGACATGAATGAAGTCGATTATGTCAGCAGTGCTGGTTTAAGGGTTCTACTTCAGGGAGCAAAGGCACTGAAAGAAACAGAGGGTGAGATTGTACTGTTCGGAATGAATTCTGCCGTTAAGGAAGTTTTTAGCCTCTCAGGGTTCAAGACATTATTCAGAACGTTCTCTTCCGAAGATGATGCAGTTTCAAACAACTAATTATGTGTCAAGACTCTTAGCCCTAGCTGTCGTGTTATGGGCTTGCTTGATTGAAAACATTTGTTTGCAGAGGGATTATGTCCGACCTACCGTCTGACCAGAGTAGCGGTATCGATGAGTTCTACGATCAGCTTGAAGAAACGGTTGTCGAGCAGGCTCGGCGATTAATCAACAACGACCTTTATACCAAGGCAATTCTTTCCACATTGCCTCTTGCCTTGGTTGCGACCGACCGCTCTGGTCAGATTCGCTCCACCAACAAAGCTGCTGAAGATCTCCTTGGGCTGGAATCGAGGAGAAAGAAGATTGCCCTGCCGGATTGTTTTCCACAGGATCGACTTCTTCAAGAGAAAATCAATCTCTGCCTGACTTCTGGAGAAGGAGTCACTCTGGATTCACATAACATATTGAGCGCCTCTGGAAATCAGAGTGTGGTCAATGTCTATCTGCAACCTTTGCGTGATGACGAAGAAGACCTCTGTGGCTTGTTGATTGCCTTGGAGGATCAGACTTACATTAGTTTCCTTCAGGACTCGGTACAAAATTACGGATCACCTTTGCAACCAGGTGAGGTGGTGGCCGAATCGAAGGCGATGAAGCAATTAATGGCCAGAGTGGCGGAGTTGGCTCAGCAAGATGATCCTGTTCTGCTCACCGGGCCGCTTGGTTGTGGCAAGACTTTTATTGCCAGGAAAATCCATGAAGCAGAAGTTTCTTCTGCTTCATCACCGTTCTTTGTTATTGATTGCAAAAGCCTTAATGATAAGAACCCGCGAGATTTTCTTTTTGGTGCCGGAACAACAACAGAGACAAATCAGAATAAAATTCATTTCCGATCAGTACATGACTACGGTGCCATCCATTTGGCTGATGGGGGATGTCTGGTCTTGAAACATGTCGAGGCTCTGCCGCTCGATGCCCAACAAGCTCTTTTCGATTATCTGGTGCCGGGCAATAAAGGCTTTCTTGTCGACATTGATGCGAGATTAATGGCAACCAGTTGTGCTGATTTGGCACAATTAGCTGAAGACGGAAGTTTCAACACACAACTTGCGGAACTCCTATTAAAGGGACAGTTAAACTTACCTTCCCTCCAAAAGCGTCGTAAAGACATTTTGCCGCTTGCAAAATCGTTTTTGCAGGAAGCTGAACAAGGCGCTGAGCGGTACTTCAGTAAGTCAGCAGAAAATGTTCTGGTCTCAAGGACCTACAGCCATAACAATGTCAGTGAGCTGAAAGAAGCCGTTGCCTTAGCAGCCCTTGTCAGCGATGAGGCAGAAATTCTGCCAGAATACATCTTCACCGGCCCCAAGGAAGAGGAGACCTCCTTTGAATTTGAGATCAGTGACATTCCCTTTGTTCACTGGGCCATACAGGATCGAGTTCTTAGCTGCTCACGTTATCTTGTCTTGGCATTTTTCTCATTAACTGCGATAGCAGCGTTTCTATTTCCTGACTCGGCAGTTGGCCAGTTTGCCAACAGCCTGGCTTGGGGGATTTGGTGGCCGTCTCTGATCTTCATTTTTCTTTTGCTCGGTCGTCTCTGGTGCACAGTCTGCCCGTTGTCAAAAGTCGCCTATCTAGCCAAAAAAGTTGTAAGTGCCAATAGACCTCCGCCAGAGTTAAATGTTCGGTCCAACCCAAGTGTCTGCGCGACTCGCTGCACTACCCATGAGTGTCACAAGGGGTCGGAGGACCAACTAGGCTGCCCTGTCTTTCATCATCCTCTCTATGCACGGGATTCACATGTCTGCAAGTTGTGTTTCAATTGCTTGAAGAGTTGTCCCCATGATTCTGCTAAGTTGCATTTGCGGCCACCATTGATTCGGATATGGCGTCAGGGCGAAGTGCCTTCATCACTGGCGTTGTTTGCTTTGACAGTGTTTTTTGTATCTCCCCTGTTGTTGGGGAGCCAATCGATAGCTCTATTAGATAGTGTACAGGGGTTCAGTGTTGCAATTCTTCTGGTGATGGTCGCCTCTTTGTTGACCCGTAAGATGCTAAATAATCTTATAGACAATGATCCTGAGCGGCATTCTGTTGATATGTCGCGGATTGCTTTAACCTTCATGGTCCTTGGTTGGGGGCCCCTGGCGGCCTTTCAAATTGCCAATTTCCCATCTGTTGATTCATTGGTTGTTGTTGGCAGTCTTGGCCCGGTCTGGAGTCACTTGATCCCAACTGGGGGTCTGCCACTCTTGAAGTTGACTCAAGCCTGTGTCCTGGTGTTTGCTGCTCTTCTTTCAGGGATAGTTCTCTGGGGGGTACGTCAGCGTTTCCGCAAGGATCAAACGGATATGTCTGCTACTTTTTGGTTGGCTCTGCTTGGTTCGTCTGCTGCATATTTTTCTGTTAACTTGATATTGGTCTTAGTCGCATGAGCCTCCTGATTGTGGATAGATATTATGTCTAGATTTACATGGATGAATCACATGATGTCGTCAAAAAGGAATCTCTTAGCGATTACATTATTGCTCGTAGGAGTGCACAGCCTGCTTCTTGGTTTTTTTATCTTTTTCATGACAGATTTTTTCTACGAACTCTTCTTCTCGACCCAGGTTGTAAATCCGTTTTTTGTTAAACAGGCAGGTCTTTTCCTTATCTTAATGGGCTTTTTCTACCTCTTCCCTCTGACTAATCTCGAAAAGCTGTCACGAGTTACACTTGTGACGATTACTACGAAAATTTGCGCTGTTACTTTTCTGGCTGTCAATGCAAGCGATAGTCCCGCTCCATTAATGATTTATCTCGCCGGATTCGGGGATGGCTGCATGGCTATTGCTTTATCAGTGACCTATGTGATGTTTATAAGAGAAACAACTTCAAAGACACTTTCTTCGGAGGCTTAGTTGATAATCGGAGAGGAAGAGGATGTCGGCAAGTATCACATCGAGATGGGCATTTGTTTTAAGAGGAAAATAGCAAACAAACCCATTAGGCCTTTTGGATTAATCTGGGGGGGGGGCTGGCTGAACATTCTCAAAATCCACGCCCCTGGAACATGAATTTGGGTGTGTCAGGACCGAGGTGAGTAGGACACTTTAAGAT
>JAAXQF010000032.1 GCA_012974435.1 Desulfuromonadales bacterium
ATGTCACGACTTCCGAGAAGAAAAACGGCTTCTTATTGATAGCGGTATTCAGGAAGCTCATTAATACACTAAACTATGGCCACCTAGATCTACTCTGGGTGGCCTTTTCTCATAAGTCAGTCATTATAAGAATAAAACAAAAACAGTTGATTCTCTGTATCGAAAACTAGGAGGAGGAATTATAAGAATCATTCAATCACCCCATGCGGCATAACCTACCATTCCTAAAAACCAGAATCTTTAAGAGACAAAAAGACTTATTTTTACCTAAATATAGACTTTTTGCCATTAGTGGGAAAACATCTTAAAGATAATCGGCGCGGGCCATTAGGCGAATAGCTGCATCTTGCAATAGGCCGGCAATAACCAAGTTTTGCTGGCTAGCTTTAAAGACGCCCCAGCCAGCAACGGAGGGGTGTGCAGCTACCTTCGGATTAACGGGATATTCCATATTAACATCAGCAAAGAGATTCTGAGCTTTAGAAGAAGAGAGCCATTCCAGGAATTTGATTGCTACCTGAGGGTGTTTTGAATAACGAGTCACTCCGGCACCAGAGATGTTGACATGGCAACCTCCGGTCTCCTGGTTCGGCCAGTAAAGTGCTAGTTTCAGATTCGGATTTTTTTTGAGAAGTCGTCCGAAATAGTAGGTGTTAACAATGCCTACATCACCTTGCTTGGCAAGAATCGCTTCCATGACCATTGTGTCGGTGGGAAAGGGCTCTTTCGCTAGATTGGCAACCCATGAACTAATGAATTTTTCTGTTATCGTTTCACCATGTTCTGCTATCAGCATGGCAACCAACGATTGGTTGTAAATTTTATCCGATGTCGACAGTAGCAGTCTACCTCTCCATTTTAGCCTACCAAGAGCCTCATAGGTGGATAGCTCCTCAGGCTTTACACGTTCCGTGCTGTAAACTATTGCTCTTGCCCTTAGAGATAGACCGAACCAGTGCAGGCTCGGGTCACTGTATGCTTTCGGGATGTTTTCTTTTAATGTTGTTGAATTAATGCTCTGTAAAACACCTGCCCTGGTAGCATGCCACAAGTCTCCTGCATCGACGGTGATCAATAAGTCGGCGCGGGTATTCTTTCCTTCAGTTTTGAGTCGGTGTAACAGGGTCTCAAATTTGTCGGTGATCAAATCTATCTTTATGTCTGTTTCATTTGTGTAGGCTTCAAGTAGAGGTCCGAGAAGCTGTTCGCTACGCGTTGAATAGACAACAAATTCATCTGCCCAACCATTGGGAGGTAAAATCATTAAACCTAATAAAACAAGAATAGAGAGGAGTGAGTGCAATTGTTTCATCAATAATCCTGTCGAGAAATAACTTGAAGATCATTCAAAAAAATCATTCTGAATCCACCATCAATAACAATTTGCCCTCATCACAAATAGATTCTGAGAGTCAATAGGCTTTTAAGCTGCAGTGAGTCTGTATATACGATGCTATCTGGAACGATTTTCTGCTCCATGATACGCATCAAAGTGGTGGATCTGACGTCAGGTATGACCTTGGTGTAAACCTTGCCACCACGCTTTAGAATGCCGAACACAGGGACTTTACCAGCGGCACCACGGCCACGTTTACCTTTGCCTCTGCCACCGAAGTATGACTCATCAACTTCGATCTCGCCAGAGAAGAGAGTTTCATCTTCTACGGCCTGGTAGATCAGTTGTCGTAACCGGTGAAAATAGTAAGCTGCGGTATTCCGATTAACGTCAACCAGGGCAGCCGCTGTCCGGGCTGTTGACCCTGAGATAAACAGCTCAATTAAGCGTTGTTGTTTGGACTGACTTAAACGACTTTTACGCATACTGCTATCCTAGATGAAATTCAGTTATCTAGGACAGCCCCAAAAACAATGTGACACAAAATCCAGGACGCTTGCTATCGGTCAAACTTACTACTCTTGAAAGTCAGCCTGGCCAATCTAAATTACGTTTTCAAAAATGAAATCCTGATTTTTGAACGCATTAATCAGTAGCGCGGTCCTGTGCGTCCGCTGACTCAAGTTGTTGACGCAGGTATTGTATTACCTCCCGGTCCAGCGGGAATTGGCCCGGCCATTTCTGAGTCTTTAGCTGTTCGTTGGATAGTTCCTCGCTCGTTACGACTACGCGTAGGCCGAAGGGGGTCTGTCTCTCGATGGCGTTCTTGTCGGCCACTTGGTGGGAACCGTCCAGCTTTAGGGCCACGGTGCCCGAATCAGTGATAAGCTTTCGGTTGGCAAGCCGTTCTTCCCGGTTGGGCATACAGACGCCACGACAGAAACCGCATACGGTGTAGTAGAACCAGTCGGGATCGAAGACCGCCTGCCGATAGTTGTTAAAGCTGTTATCGGCGTCCTGCATCTGAGGGTCCGCCTTTTGAAGACTGATACACAGTGCGTCAAGCTCCTGCTTTTCTTCGGGCATTGTGCGGCCAAGTCGGTAAGGACTCCAGTTGGACCAAGTTTGGGAAGCTGCTAGTCCCTCATATCCGGTGCAGCCGATCCAGCAACAGGTGTTGGGCCGCTTACTAGATATGGTTTCAGTAACGCCGGCGACTGTAACTTGAGTCGATGCCTTGGAGTGAATCATTTCTACAGGGCAGACCA
>JAAXQF010000055.1 GCA_012974435.1 Desulfuromonadales bacterium
ATAGTCTGGTATATAAGGTGCTGCTGGGTCTTACAGTCGGCTTTGGAGGCATCGTCGGGCTGCTGGCAAAGTTTCTTGGATGACAAATTTAGAGTCATTTGGGGTCAGAATGGAATGACCCTAATTAGAGGGTGAAAATGGTGGCCAGGGGCGGAATCGAACCTGGCTAATTGAGGCAGTGGCGTAACGATTCACCAAGTGTGTCTATTGCCATGACACGCGGATTTTCAGAACGTCGGTGGGCCGTTCAGGGTTATATTTATCAGTGAGTTACCGGGGCGTCCGTTGCCCAGTCTGCACAACAGTGCATAACGATGCACAGCTGATACCCGCAAGTTCCACGCAAGGAGTTCATTGTCTTCCAACCTGTCGACGCGCCTTGTCCCCGCCGTCGAGAACCAGTACTGGCTCTTCTGGCTCCGGCTCAATCATGATTATCCGGTAGCATTCCAATTGTGTTTCCACATAAATCGCGAACGAGCCTACCCCGAGAAACGGGCCTCAATGACGTGGGCACAGCGGCTGAAGCGGGTGTTTGATATTGATGTTACAACCTGCTGTGAATGCGGTGGCGATGTCAAGATTATTGCCAGTATCGAAGACCCAGTAGTTATTCAGAAGATACTCGCTCACCTTGATGACAGAGCAGGTCCGGCAGACTTGAGCTTGTTACCTGAATGTCGGGCTCCACCAGCAACGGGGTTGATTGACTGAAAGAACAGGCCCGGAAAAACTACCTGCTTACTGATCCCGAGAAGGGAACAGCAAGTTTTCTATCGCCCCGAGTGTGAGAATTGGGATAAAACACATATGAACCCGATTAGAATTCAGTCTTGGCTGCTCAAACAAGCTCAAATTACGTGGCAGCTTGGCTAAAAACCTGATACGGATAGCCGTTCAGTACTTTGAGTTCTCTGGCAATATAGCGTTTAAACTACTTATACGAAAAAGATCTCATGAATAATGAACCGAACAAAGCCGAAAATGAAGGCACCCTTTATGACACCGTTATTATTGGTGGAGGAATTACAGGGCTGACTGCAGGATATATGCTAAGAGATAAAAACATCCTGCTGCTTGAAGAAGATGAAAGGTTTGGCGGAAGGGTCCTGTCTGAAAAGGTCCATGAAGCAACGAACAACATCGGTACTCAATTTTTTGCCGTAGAAGATTCCTCTTTTGTCCGCCTTATCAAAGAGCTTGGTGTTAAATGGGTAACTCACGATCCGAACTCTGTTCCATTTGCCATTTTTGTAAACAACAAACTCTTTACAGACATTGAATCCCTTTTAAGCGGTAAGGCCAAACTCTCGGCTTTAAAATTAATGTCAGCAACCCACCGGAAAATGAAAATATACAAAGAACTGCCGATAACAGATCCCCGCTGGCGAAAACTGGCAGCCCAAAATATCACCGAATATCTAAAAGGTTACGATCCGGATCTTTTAGCACTAGTTAAAACTTATATGAGGGGAGCCTGTGTTGCGAAACCGGAGCGGACATCGGCCGGGATGGGGTTTGTGTTGGTGAACGATATTTTCAATACCGCAGGTATGGGATTCGTTACCGGCGGCTTTCAAAAGATCACCGATACCCTGGCGGATAAGCTGAAAGGAAGGGCCATACACGGAGCCGGAGTAACCAGGGTGGAAGAAAATAACGGCATCGTCACTACCTGGTATAAAAAAGACGGAAAAGAGCAGGTTGTCAAATCCAGATCAGTAGTAACAACAATACCTCCTCAGGCAACCCTAAAAATTTTTCCGCAGCTTCCGGATTGGAAAAAAGAAGCTCTTGAAAAAGTCGATTATGGTCCGATTTCAGTTATTTCGGTTTTCTTAAAAAGAGATATCCCATGGGAGCGATTCTACGGTCTGTTATCTTCCGACACTATTTTTCAGGGCATGTTTGATACGACTTATGATACTGAAGAAGATAAGAATATTGACAACCCGCTTATCTATAATTTCATTATCTCTATACCCCCAAATGAAAAAAATGAGATTGAATCGTTTCTTGAGAAATCTGATGAAGAGATTTTAGAACTTACTATAAAAGATTTCAGACGATTGATGCCGGAAACTGCCGACGTTGAAAAATATATTACAGGCTCAAAGGTTACACGGTATCCAATCGGGGAATTAGAACTCACTCCTGAATATTTTCTTGAAGCATTACCCGATTTAGCGAAACCGGTGGGAAATATCCATTTCACCGGAGAATATACGGATAAGAAGAACTTTGTTGACGGAGCCTGCTTCAGCGCTATGCGGGCGGCAGCTGCATTGGGTAGTAAATACATTACTTCTGATGAAGATATCATTAGATTCCCTAAAGATCCTAATTGGGGTGGCCTTGGTTGGACGACGATAATCCTCAATATCCTGCTTATCGTAGGTGGGTTCTTTCTACCTCAGGGTTACGGTATGACAATGAGCATCGGGGCAGGTGTCCTGCTGGCACTAACTGTTGTATATCCATCGTTCTTCCCACCGCATAGTCTGGTATATAAGGTGCTGCTGGGTCTTACAGTCGGCTTTGGAGGCATCGTCGGGCTGCTGGCAAAGTTTCTTGGATGACAAATTTAGAGTCATT
>JAAXQF010000060.1 GCA_012974435.1 Desulfuromonadales bacterium
TCTTTCCTTACCGTCGTTAAAGGTCTCTTTGAGAGGCTTGATGAGACCTTCTTTGACGTAGAGTTTGACCCAATAGAGAAATGCCCGGCGAATTTCGTTGTACTGCAGGTTGACAAGGTCATAGGCGAGGAAGTGATCTTTGATGAAAGTCGGCGCATGGCAATTAGCACAGACTTGCTGCATACGCTCGGTTTTATCTTGCCAGCTACCCAGTTCTTCTTCAAACCAGATGGTGCGATAGGACCATGGAGCCTGAGATTCCCATCCGAGGCGTTCGGAGACGTTGTGAGTCGACTTCAGCTCACCGGCCGCGTCCATATGGCAAGTGGTGCAAACTGGCGCTTCAATCGGAATGTTTTTCTGGTCATCAGAACGATAGGAGAGATCCCATTTATCGCCTTCTGCAGCAAAGATATTGCCATGCTTTGATTCATTGTAGATTTCGATATGCGGATGATCAGGGCCAAGGTGACATTCACCGCAGGTTTGCGGCTCACGAGCGACCTCTATAGAGAAGCTGTGCTTAGGGTGACATGCATCACACTCACCAACAGAGCCGTCCGGCCACTGGTTGGAGATGTTGTGACAAGCTTCACAACCTTGCTTGGTACCAACAATCGGTTCAAAGATTGCGCGGTCAGCTGGAGCATAGAGCCAGAACTGATAGGCATGCTTCGATTTCGTGTGCTCGGTAACTTCTTTCTCGTGACACTGGGAGCAGTCTTTGGGTGTCGGATAGAGTCCGACAGTAAAGCCATTGTGCTCAAAGGCATCAAAGTCATCCTTTTCCGCCTGATGGCAGGAAAGACAACCGACACCATTTGCCGCGTGCTTTGAATTCTCCCACATTTCGATCATTTTTGGTGCCATCCCGTTTTCCAGATGGCATGTAATGCATTGCTTTGTCTCCTTGTCGACGTCAATAGCCGCGTAAGCACTGCTACAGAGCAGTACGGCCAAAGCCATAGACAATATGACAGATGTAAACCTGATCTTATTCATGTAGTACCTCCATTGGTTAAAGTGAGCAGAAAACCCATACAAATATGTAGTTTTAAGTACAAAATTCAAAAGCAGATGAGACACTGCTTATTGATTAGACTTTAGTATGCTAAATAAAACAGGTTATTGAAGGCTGTCAAGTCACTACAAATCGACTCAATGCCCTTTGAACGTGGCTAAGTTAGAACAGCCTTACTTTTATATCTTTGACCTAAGTCAAAACTATTTGATCGTTTTTTGTGATGGGAAAAAAAGGCTCACCGAAAGAGGTGTTACTTTGTTGAATTGTACAGAAGGGCTAACGTGGAGAGAAGGTCGCGAATGGCCGCACAAGCACCTGAAAACCAGCCACTTATTGCCAGTCTGCAGAAGCAAAAACCGGCAATTAACTCCGAACCTAAAACCCAAACAAAGTCAAGGAAAGCTCAAGCTATTTAATGAACTACCCCGCCGCAATCAGCGGGGTATCAACAGCCTGCAACCTTTGCTAACTCGCGCAGCAAGCTGCGGAGAATGAGCTTTGATCTTCTCCAGGGCCTTGCGACCATCTTTAGCAATCAAAGATCCAGATCATCGCGCCGGAGGAAATTGCGCTCCAGTTCCAGAAAAAGTTCAATATCATCAGCCAGCAGGATCTTCTTGTTCTTCTCCATAATAAGCTCTGCGCAGACGAATTGTTATCGTCGCATCAGGGCTCTTGCCCTTAACCGGCTTCGACTCTATACTGCACCATCTAGAAGCGGGAGGACCTCCCGTTTTTCTCTAAACCATACCCTCTGGAGACACTGAATGTCTGAACAATGGTGGCACGTACTCTTTGCCGGAAGTTTTGCGGGCGCCGCAACCTTTGCCGGAATGTCTCTGGTTCTGCTCAAAGAGAATTGGAGCCGTCGCCATTCTTCGTCTCTGGTTTCTTTCTCGGCCGGTGTTCTGCTCGGTGTCGGGGTTTTGCACATTCTCCCGGAAGCGATGGAGATGACCGTAAAAGCCCCTCTCTTCATCCTGCTGGCCTTCGTGCTCTTCTACTTCTTTGAACACCACCTGTTGATCCATGCCGGCCATGAAGAGCAGCATCATGTCAATCTGGAGGTCGCCGATTGCCATGGTGACTGTTGTACCCGCCCTCACCCGATGGGCTGGGTTGCCTTTATCGGCATGGGCCTGCATTCGGTGATCGATGGCATGATTATCGGTACCGGCTTTGAAGTCAGTTACGATCTGGGATTACTGGCGGCACTTGGCGTAATCGCCCACGAAGTTCCGGAAGGGATTGCCATGATTGCAATCCTTCTGCACTACGGCTGGCACCGCAAAAAGGCCATTCAACTGACCTCATTTGTTGCTCTGGCAACACCTGGCGCGGCGATCCTGACCTTTGCACTGGTCAATAATCTGTCCCAATCAGTCCTCGGCGCCCTGCTTGCAACTGCAGGCGGTTCTTTCATATATATCGCCGCTTCCGACCTGATCCCTGAGTCTCATCGCAGTCGCGGCTTTTCAGCCACGCTTGCACTCTGTGGCGGCATTCTGCTCGCCTGGACCGCCGGCTTTCTGGCACACTAAAGGCAGGGTCTGGAGGCTAGGGGTTGGGGA
>JAAXQF010000223.1 GCA_012974435.1 Desulfuromonadales bacterium
GTGCAATTCGGTAACCTGCGCCAAACTCATATTGCCGGTACGCTGGAAGGGCGAAATGCCGGAGATCAAGGATCATCTGCTCATAGAAGGACTTGTTGGTGAAGAGCAAGGTCGAATGATGTTCATGGCTGAATCCTTGAAAACGCTATAAAAACGAATGTCCAACACTTACCGACAATGGTCGCTTTCGACACTGGCTTTCGTTGCAACCTTTACTCTGCACTACCTCTGGATAGCCTTGTTTCCTGAACAGGACCCGGCTCAATCCGGCTGGGCTTTAATGCCAGTTGAGACCCCATGGTTGCAACTCTACCTTGAGGGGCAGCACTATTGGCTCGGCTATTCTTACGCCCTATGCCTTGCATTTGTTTCCTATGCCCTTATTTACTATTGGCAAACTCACAATAAAACAACCGGCAGAGCAGCTATCGGCGGACTTGGCCTCTCTGGAGTTTTAGCTCTTGCCGGTTGTTTTCTAATCGGATGCTGCGGTTCTCCGATGCTTATCGTTTGGCTCAACCTTTTTGGCGCTGCATTCCTGCCATTTGCAAAGCCACTAATGGCTCTGGTTACCACAATTTCAGTAGTTGGAGCCTGGTTTTGGCTTCAAAGGAAAGTTTCTTTCGCCCACACCAAACGAAATGGCTGTTGCTAAAAAATGGCCACTTTTCGCTTAATGAACGTAATGGGAACTGTACTTCAATTTACCACTACCAGAACGGATTAATGGCGGTCTCAGATTCTTAAATATCACGACTTCTGAGAAGAAAAACGTCTTATTATTGATAGTGGTATTCAAGAAGCTCATTAATCCACAAAAATGCCCCTTGATTTGATTACTGTGATCGGTAGATATTATTGTAAATCCTGTTACAAGTTTACATAGCCCTCTGCTTATGATCCTTCATAAGACAGAGACATTTGCCCTGCTCCCCTCCCCCCTCCGGAGAGTGGGGCTTTTTTTGTTCTGTGGTTGACTCCATTATTGTCGATAAACTTTACGTGCTGCGAAATGATAAACTAATAGATTTGTAAGATGCTGATTTTACTTGTATTCTTTTGAGGCACATAATATGCTTCGTTTATCACAAAGAAATTGTATTTATGATAATGCTTAGTTTGGGAGGATGCGTGCATGCCTGATAGGGAAGGTCAGGGTAGCGTAAATCGTTATCGTATCGAAACAATCGTGGATAATGATACTCTCCACTATTTTACACCTCAAGTCCTTGATGTGATGCTCGGCAACAATCTCGTTGTTAGATTCAAACGATCTAGTGGTTGGGTGACTGTTGGTGTTGACCCTGTCCGGACTAAGAACAGACGTGAGACCTCTCACCTCTACAGTGGCCATGAACGACGGTCTAACCACTGAAGGTGAAAGAGCACTCTGGAAGAAAGCTAAAGCCTCAATGGAAGGACTTGATAGTAGTCCACCGTTGCGAGAAGCTGAAGCTGTTTAATGCACAAAACTATGGCCACCAGGTTTAGCTCCTCGGTGGCCTTTCCTATATGTCAGGTTCAGTAAGAATTTACGTTTTTGCCAATTTCATACATTCCAATCAATGTAGGAGGATAAATAAGAATCCATCACTTTGACTTTAACTCCGGATTGGATAAAGTCTCTACGTCTTATTTGATTTGTTCCATGGAGGATGGAGATGATCAACAGACAAGCAGGACAATTTTAAACAAACTTCTGATCGCTGCTGTTGGCTTTATGCTGTCCAGCGTTTTTTTTGTAATAAAAAAGGATCGAAGAAATCAAACTTCCGTGACAAAAAGTAAAATTCCTATGAGCGATAACCTTCGTATAAGAAAAGTAGATTGCAAAGCAGAGCTATTTTTTCTTCTGGCTATTGCCATGTTGTTTCCCGCTGGGTTGAGTTTTGCAGCTATAGAAACCAACAAGATGGTTTCCATGCAAATAGAGTCCTCTAAGGGGGGTCCCGTCTTGAGGATTGTCACCGAAAAGCCGATCGCTGATTTCGCGTATACGGCATACAACTCGGGCGATTGGTCTCGGGTGGTGATTGCTTTTCCCCATATGAATACCGGTGCCATTTCCTCCTTGACCGATGTGAATCAACCTCCAGTGCAAAAGGTGGATGTGTTGTCGGATAATACGACCTGGGGACGCATGAGCTGGGTTGAAGTTGTGCTTTTCAAAGTGGCTGATTATGATGTTGCCATTAACCATAATGAGTTTGTATTGACCCTGTTGCGGAGTGAAGAGCAAGCAAATTCTGCGGCAGTGGAGCCAGTTTTAAATATAAATGAATCGGTTGTCGTTCCTGCACCAGTGAAGGAGGTGACGACACCGGCCAGTACAATTATGAATGTAGAAGTTGAGCCGCAAGTCGTAACCTTGCAAGCAGATGGGCTTGTCAATAATTACATGATTTTCAGCCTTGGCGGACCAGATCGTTTGGTTGTAGATGTCTTCGGCGTCAAGCCTGGCTTCGAGGCACGTTCTGTCCCCCTTTTAGATGACTTCAGCAAGATGCGAGTCGGTGTTTATAAGGAGAAAGTGAGGTTCGTTTTCGATACCTCAGGCAAGCTCCCAAAGTATGACGTTACCAGAAAGGATG
>JAAXQF010000386.1 GCA_012974435.1 Desulfuromonadales bacterium
GATAGCGTGCGAAGAGGTTACAAGAATATCGGTGTGAAAATGCGCGTGGATGCCGATGCTTCGCAAGATATGCTTGATGAACTGATCGAGCTGGCCATGCAACGATCGCCGGTTTTTGATATCATCAGCAACCCGGTCAATGTTGTGGTTACGGGTGAACCGATGATGTCTCATACCCATTGAGGCCCGTCGCCTGAGTTGGGGCCACTTAATATTGAGTGGCCCTTTTTAGTGCGAAATGCAGAGTGTTTGAGAATGTTTGATTTGTGTTTCGCAGACCTTTACCTCTTAATCTCCGCCAAATCATGAGGGAATCGTGAGGCTAAAAAAGGCTCTTAGCTCTTTCTTTGGTCTTATCCCCTGCATCCCCTTCATCCCTGTAAAATCAATAAGCTCTTGGCTTGGTTTAAACATCAGGTTTGACCTGCGTTCAATAAAATACTTGCTGGTTTATTTAAAGAGGTCTTCGAGATCGTCATCCTCTCCGCTTGTGGCTTTCTGCAACTGTTCCGCAGTCAAAACGCTACGGGCCTCCGCTGTTGCCTGCAGATGGCGCACCAGCATGTCGCCTTCCAAAGTCTGGATCTTGCGGATGAGCGGTTCTACCGCTTCAAGGGTCCAGTCGCTACTGTTCAGCAAATCTTTAAGATCAAGGCGTACGATCTGCACCTCGGCTGCGTTGCGAATGTTATCCTTACGGCAGTCAGCGCGGATGGTTTTGAGTCTGGTCACCTGGTCCGGGTTCAATCCCAGGCTTTCGATCCGATCCAGAAAGAATTCACGTTCCATCCGTTGCTGCATCATGCCCGGATTCATACCCCTCATACCGTGATCCATCGTCTTCATGCCGGGCATCCCTGCACCCTTCATATGATGTCTGGCGGGCGGAGTTGCTTTTGTCATACAGGGCCCGTTGCAAGGCACACCTGCCACTTTACAGGGCATCTCGCTCTTCATCTCCGGGGCATGCTGCATCTTCATTTTTCCCATCATCATCTCCGGCATGGTGTCGGCAAGCGCTCCGCCCTCAGTGCCTGGATGGTGATGTTCTTCTTCGGAGATCGCCTGGCTGGAAATAACCATGGCAGCGAGGAAGAGACCTGCCAGCATTAATGTTTTGACGGTTGTTTTCATTGTGACCTCTCGATAGCTGGTGTTTGATAAGTAAACCAGGTTTCTCTGGTTGCGAAATCGTTTATGCGGATAGTATAGCTTAAGATTTGCCCTTATGGTCACCTCGTTCCTTTCACCTCGTACCTCGCTCCTCTGAATGACCTTGACGAATCAAATTCGGAAGAGTATTTTCAGATAGTTATATTCAATTGGCAGACATGTTTCTGACGTTTTCTGTGGGTCAAAATGGAGGGTGTTGCGCTTTTAAGCGTGGTGCTCTTTTTTGTTAAGGACTGTCCCCGAATGGGGACTGTCCCAGATTTAAGACTTTGAGATTCCCTCTTGCCACTGAACACTTAGCCGAGGCTGTACCTGGGCAAGCAGCTGGCAACATCAAGGAAGTTAAGGACACTGTGATGAGTGATATCACCGAAGATTTACTCAAGCATTTAACTCTCGAGCGTCTCGAAGAGAACCTTTATCGTGGCAACAGCCGCGACATCGGCAGCCCCAATGTCTACGGCGGCCAGGTTCTCGGACAGGCCCTGTTTGCTGCCAGCCAGACCGTCGAGGGCCGCGCGGCGCATTCGCTGCACGCTTATTTCCTGCGGCCAGGTGATAAGAAGGCCCCGGTGGTTTACGAGGTCGACCGGATTCGCGACGGCCGAAGTTATACGACTCGGCGAGTTGTCGCGATCCAGCGAGGTAAGCCGATCTTCAACATGTCGGCCTCTTTCAAAATTGAGGAAGAGGGGATCGAACATCAAAGCGAGATGCCCGAGGTGCCGGCTCCGGAAGAGTTGCTCAATATGACGGAGCTTGGCAGGCAGGCCTTGGCCGACATCCCCGATAAATTAGAGCGGTTTTTACAGTGGCAGCGGCCGGTCGAGTTGCGCCCTGTCCAGCCAAGCCATCCGCTCCACCCTGAACCGGCTCCGCCGATTCGGGATATCTGGATCCGGACGGTTGACGCTTTGCCCGATGATCCGGCGATGCACAAGGCGATATGGGCCTACACGTCAGATTACTCCCTGCTCGGCACGGCCTTGTTGCCCCATGGCTTGTCCTTTGCGCATGGGCAGGTTCGAGCGGCAAGCCTTGATCACGCCATGTGGTTTCACCGGGATTTCCGGATGGATGAGTGGTTGCTCTACAGTATGGAGAGCCCGAGTATGGCTCATGGACGGGGGTTTAGTCGCGGTAATCTGTTTACTCGTGAGGGGAAGTTGGTTGCTTCTGTGGCTCAGGAGGGGATGATTCGTAAGCTTTGAGATGTTTTCACATTGTTGGTGATCTTTTCCGCTTCATCGAGTGTTTTACCGATAATAATTTCAGTTAAGGCTGATGCAGAAGCAATGGCACTTCCGCAGCCAAAGGTCTGAAATTTGGCGTCTTTGATGCGTTTATTTTCATCCAGTTTAAAGGTAAGGGTTAGTGAATCACCGCAGGCCAATGAGCCTTCTTCACCGATTCCGT
>JAAXQF010000530.1 GCA_012974435.1 Desulfuromonadales bacterium
GCGTTTTGGTTTGCTTGAGATAGCTGATCCGAAGCTGACTCTCGAGGTCGGAACATTACAGAATTTTCTCGATGATTACCTGGAGAGCCGAACCGCAGGACGTATCGATTATATCCACGGTGACGAGTCGGTCACCCGTTTTGGTAGTCAGCAAGGCAACGTCGGCTTCTATCTCCCGTCCATTTCCAAACACGATCTTTTTCGTACCATCGTGCGTGATGGAGCCTTGCCTCGCAAGACCTTTTCCATGGGCGAAGCGGATGAAAAACGTTTTTACCTTGAGGCGCGCAGGATTACCCGCTGAGACCATTGACAACCTGCCGGGAAAAGTAGTAAAAACGGCCTTCCGGTAACTTTTTACCCCTACTGAAAACAAAGATCGCCGACCATAAATGTCCTTGTCTGGACGGTGCGGCGTTTTTTGTTTTTTCAATCAAGTATATTTTGTCAGGAGTCAATCGATGAACAAAGTCCGCACTTACAACAAAATCTCTGTCAAGGGGCTCGAAAAGTTCTCCCTCGACAAGTACGAAATTGCCAGTGAAATTGGCACCCCCGATGCGCTGATGCTGCGTAGTCATGTATTACAGCCGGATGATATTGAAACTTCCGTGAAGGCTGTTGGCCGTGCCGGTGCCGGTGTTAACAATATCCCGGTTGAGAATTGCACCGAGCGCGGTATCGTTGCTTTTAATGCGCCTGGCGCCAACGCCAACGCCGTTAAGGAGCTGGCTGTTGCTGCCATGCTGCTCTCAACCCGCGATATTGTCGGTGCCATCGAGTTTGTCCGTAAAGAAGGTCAGGGCAAGAGCGCAGAGGAATTGCACAAGTTGGTTGAAGGCGGTAAGAAGACCTATGGTGGTACAGAACTGAAGGGCAAGACCCTTGGTGTTGTTGGCCTCGGCGCCATCGGTTCCCTGGTTGCAGAAACCGGTCTGATGCTCGGTATGAAAGTGTTGGGTTATGATCCGGCTCTTTCCGTAGCCGCCGCCTGGCGCCTCTCTCGTGATGTCGAGAAGATGGAGAATATGCAATCGCTGCTCGCCAAGTCGGACATCGTGACTTTGCACCTGCCGGTCCTTGAAGCGACCCGTAACCTGATCAACAAAGAACTGATCGATAGCTTCAAGCAGGGAGCCACTCTGATCAACCTGTCGCGGGAAAAAGTCGCTGACACAGAGGCGATTCTCAAGGGTCTGGAGACTGGTCGGATTGGCCAGTACCTGACAGACTTTCCGGTCAAGGAACTGATGGGCAACGACAAGGTTGTGCCGATCCCTCATCTCGGTGCCAGCACCGAAGAGGCGGAAGAGAATTGTGCCATCATGGTGGCCGATCAACTGATCGATTTCCTCGAGAACGGCAACATCAAGAATTCCGTCAATTTCCCTAACATTGCCCTGGAGCGCAATGGTGGCTTCCGTATCGCCTTCTCCAACCGCAATGTGCCGAAGATGCTCAACCAGGTTCTCTCCATATTGGCGGATCGGGAGCTGAATGTGATCGACATGATCAACAAGAGCCGCGACGAAGTGGCCTACAATATTATTGACATTGATAAAGAGCCATCGGAAGACCTTGTTCAGGCGCTTGAAGCGATTGATGGCGTTATCAAAGTTCGTATCCTTTAAATAGTTTCTGTCCGGAAACCGCCCTTTTCCGCAATCTCGGCGTCAATCTACGCATTTGGTTGTGCGGCGTAAAGTACTACGCCTCCGCTCAAATACTTGATTTCCTTGACCTTGCGAAAAATTGCTGGTTTCCAAATCAGAAACTCACACAGCACCTATCCGGGGGGTCCGGATGGGCACTAAGTAGTTTATCCAAACATTAAGACAGGAGGATCTCATGTCTCAGCAAGTTTATAATTTTGGTGCCGGTCCGGCGATGTTGCCGGTTCCTGTGATGGAACGTATTCGCGAAGAATTTCTCGATTTTCAGGGCATGGGTGTCTCCGTTATCGAGGTCAGCCATCGCGCCAAGCAGTTTGAAAAAGTGCTCCTGGATGCCCAGGAGAGTTTCCGCCAGTTGACCAACCTGCCGGACAACTACAAGATCCTCTTTGTCCATGGCGGCGCGCGCATGCAGTTCTCGGCTCTGCCGATGAACCTGGCCGGTCGTTCGGCGAGCAAGAAATGCCTCTATGTCGAGACGGGTAATTTCGCCAAACTGGCCAACAAGGATGCTAAAGGTTATGGCGATATCCAGGTTATTGCCAGCAGCGCTGACACTAAATATGATCGTCTGCCAGCAATCACTCCTGAGATGATTGATCAGGATGCGGCTTACCTGCACATCACCACCAACAACACCCTTTATGGTTCTCGCTACAGCCAGTTCCCGGATGCCGGTAACGTACCTCTGATCGCTGACCAGACCTCGGAGATTCTCTCCCGCGTGGTCGATTACAGCAAGTTCGGCTGCATCTATGCCGGCCTGCAGAAAAACCTCGGGCCTTCCGGGACCGCGATCGTTGTCATCCGTGAAGATCTGCTGGGGCACGCTTCTGCGGAGACGCCGGTGCTGCTCAACTATGAGCAGTGTGCCAAGGATAACTCCCTGACCAATACCGCAAACACCTTCGCCAGAGAAGATCAATGAGCAGAAGGCCAAAACCCTTTACGACCTGATCGATGCTGGTGATTACTACCGCGGCGTCATTCAGCCTGAAGTTCGTGGCACCATGAATGTCAGCTTCAACCTGGCCAGCGAAGAGCTCGAAGCCAAGTTCCTCAAAGAAGCCGGCGAAAAAGGACTGTACGCACTCAAGGGCCACCGCAGCGTCGGTGGTATCCGTGCCTCGATTTACAACGCCATGCCGTTGGCCGGAGTTGACACACTTGCCAGCTTTATGAAGGAATTTGAGAGCAAGAACGGTTGATGACTCGGGGGCACTTTTTGTAAAAGTGTTCCCTGAAAATGTGTGGGGGCGCTTTCTATTTAGGGAGTGCCCCCATTTTCCTTTTGGAGGTTGCTGTGCCTGAAGTTGATTTGCAAGGTGAGGTTGGCTGGGAGTCTTTCGATGCCCCGGCACTGGTTGGAGAAACGCTGCGCTTTGTTTCGGGGGACCGGACCGGTAACCGTTTTCGCATGAGCTATTTTCGTGATCAGGAGAAGAGCCTGGTGGCGCGCGTCTGGTTTGGACCGGTTACAGAAGGCCCCCCCGATCATGCCCATGGCGGCAGTATCGCTGCAGTACTTGACGAGGTCCTTGGCCTGGCCGCCTGGGCCGATGGGCACAAAGTTGTGGTCGGCAACCTGAACGTCAGCTTTCGCCAGTTGTTACCGATTCAGACGGTTGTACAGGTCAATACCAAGATTGTTTCAGTACAAGGGCGTAAGATTATGGTTCACGGTGAAGTTTGTAGTCTGGATGGGACAACTTATGCCACGGGTGAATGCCTCTGTATCACATTGACAGAGGCCCAGATATCATCCTCCGGAAAGCCTTAACGTATACGTAAAGAGAACGTTGACAGCGGAAAATCTTCATCTTAGAATCACCGCCTCAAAGTATTTCCCCTCAGTATCCCGGAAGGAAAGAAGCACATGAAAGTCATCGTTACAGACGAGATCTCGGAAAAAGGTCTTGAGCTCCTTGAGAATGATCCGCGAGTCCAGTTGGATGTGCGCCTTGGCCTGGAGACCTCTGAACTGCATGGTCTGATCGGCGATTATGATGCCATCATTACCCGCTCAGGAACCCAGGTGGATGCCGAACTTCTGAGCCACGCGACGAATCTGAAAATGGTTGCCCGTGCAGGGGTCGGTATCGACAATGTCGATGTGGTGGCTGCAAAGTCGGTGGGCGTGTGGCTTCGCGGTCCCGTGCTTTCGAGATGGATGTGGTTGTTTATGACCCCTACATCAGTGAGAAACGGGCAGCGGACTTCGGTACCCGCCTGGTCTCTCTCGATGAGCTGGTTAGTATGGCTGATGTCATCTCGGTGCACACACCTCTCAATGATGAAACCCGCGATCTGATTACGGGAGAGCATTTTTCTGCAATGAAGGAAGGCGTATTGATCGTCAACTGCGCCCGGGGTGGTATTATCAACGAGTCGGCTATGTTGGCAGCTCTGGAAAGCGGCAAGGTTGCAGGCGCTGCATTTGATGTCTGGAGTGAGGAACCGCCCAAGAGCGATGTTCTTAAGAAGATGATTGAGCATCCGCGCATGGTGGTGACGCCTCACCTGGGAGCCAACACCTTTGAGGCACAGACCAACGTTGCGATCGATGTCAGTCGCGAAATACTTAACCTTCTCGATGGCAAGCCTGTGGAAAATGCCGTGAATATTGCTCGCTTCGATCCGGACCTGATGGCGCAGATGCGTCCCTTCATGGAGTTGGCAGCGCTGTTGGGTGATTTTATCTCGCAGCTGGCCCCGGAAAATCCGGGCAAGGTGGTCTTTAACTATACCGGCAAGCTGGCGGCCCACGATTGTATGCCGATCACGGTGGCTGGACTGGCGGCGCTTCTTAACCGTTGCACCGATCAGGAAATCAACATGGTTAACGCCAATCTGGTTGCGGAACGCCGTGGCCTGATCGTTGAGCAGAGCCGATCTACGGAATCAAATTTCTTCTCTAATCTGATCACCATGAGCCTGGAGACCCCCCAGGGCAAACGTACGATTGCCGGTACGCTCTTCGAAGGCACTCCGAAGATCGTCAAGATGCGTGATTTTGACACAGACTTTACCCCTGAAGAGCATATGCTGGTGATGCATTATGACGATCGTCCAGGGTTGATCGGCAAAATCGGTACCATTCTTGGCGAAGCTAAAGTCAATATCGGTGCCATGAATCTGGGCCGTCGTATCAAGGGTGGAGAGGCCATGGTTGTCCTCTCAGTCGATTCTCCGGTTGGTGGGGAGACTCTGGCTAAATTGAGTGAAGCGATAGGCGCACGTTTTGTAAAAGCGGTTTACTTGAAACGATAAATAAAGTCATGCAGGGACTCCTGCGAAGAGTAATGAAAAAGGGGGTGTGGATCATATGATCCACGCCCCCTTTATGT
>JAAXQF010000532.1 GCA_012974435.1 Desulfuromonadales bacterium
GTACTAGTGCCGCGTCAACGACAAACTGATGTAAATACAACGCCGTAATTTTTTGTGCAAGCAAGGCGGAGCTTGTCAGGTATTGATGTGCAGAAAACTTAAAGCGGCTATCTCTTTGTAGTTGTTAAGTCTTATTGAGTGCTTGAGTCCATTGGCTCAGTAATGTCTCCTGCCAGTCTTTACCTGCTTGCGGCCAGAAGCAACGCTCTTCCTGCCAGCTATTAGCCAGTTCATCCGTGTCATTCCAAAAGCCGACAGCCAGGCCAGCCAGCATCGCCGCTCCTAGAGCCGTGGTTTCAACGGTCTCCGGACGTGACACCGGTCGATTCAGCAGATCTGATTGCATCTGCATCAAAAGGTTGTTGTTTGCCGCGCCGCCGTCAACTTTTAAAATCGAACCTGCTTCCCCGCGATCATCCGCCATGGCCGCGACCAGGTCGTGGACCTGCAAGGCGATGCCCTGTAGTGTTGCGTGAGCAATATGTGCTGCGGTTGTGCCTCGAGTGAGTCCGGTGATCTGACCGCGCGCTTCGCTTCTCCAATGGGGTGCGCCCAGGCCGGTCAGGGCCGGCACGAAAACTACGCCACCATTGTCATTTACCTGTCGGGCCAGCGCTTCGATCTCTGCAGAAGACTGGATCAGGCCAAGGCCGTCACGCAGCCATTGCACTGCGGCTCCGGCGATGAAAGCACTGCCTTCAAGGGCATAGCTGGTTTTCCCGTTGAGCTGCCAGGCCACGGTTGTCAATAGACCGTGTTTGCTTGGTACGGGCCGGTCTCCTATATTCTCGAGGATAAAGGCACCGGTGCCGTAGGTGCATTTCGTCTGTCCCGGTTCGAAGCAGGCTTGTCCGAAGAGGGCCGCCTGTTGATCTCCTGCCATGCCGGCAATCGGGATGCCGTCGGGGAGGAAATCGAGACCGCTGGTTTTGCCGTAGACGTTTGAAGAGGGAACGATTTCTGGCAGGATCGAGCGGGGCACACCAAGTGGCTCAAGAAGCTCATCCTCCCAGCTAAGGTCTTGCAGATCCATCATCAGGGTGCGAGAGGCGTTGGAAACGTCTGTGACGTGCGCCTTGCCGCCGGTCAGACGCCAGACCAGGAAGCTGTCGATGGTGCCGAATGCCAGCTGACCGTCTTCAGCGCGCTGCTTGAGTTTGGCCGACTCTTCAAAAAGCCAGGTCAGTTTGGTGCCTGAGAAATAGGGGTCGAGGACCAGGCCGGTTCGACTGCGATATAATTCCTCCAAGCCCTGTGCTTTGAGTTTTTCACAGATAGGGGCGGAGCGGCGGCATTGCCAGACGATGGCGTTGGCAGCCGCTGTGCTGTCGTCGCGTTCCCAGAGGACTGTGGTCTCACGCTGGTTGGTGATGCCGATTGCCATGATCTGCGAACTTTTGGTGTCAGTCGACTCCATAAGGCCAAGGATCGCCTGGCGAACGGAAGTCCAGATCTCTTCCGGATCATGTTCCACCCATCCGGGTTTGGGGAAGTGTTGGGGGAAGTCGATGGTACAACGGCCATGGACACGTAAATCGTGACCGATGAGGAGGGCGGTTGAGCCGGTTGTGCCTTGATCGATACCTAGAATAAAGTCTGGCATGACGTCTCCTTGAACCCTTGTTGTGTTGATTCAGTATAAGGAAGCTTCAGATTCAGTCAAGGTGGCATGATTGTTGCTTTTTTCTGGCAGGTTACCCATTCGTTTCAGTTGCTTTATGATCAGAAATTATTGTTTCCTGCCCGGCAGCATCGCCCGGCCTATTTTGAAGGAATAGAAATCATGCACAGAAAATTGATGAATCTTTTTTACGAAGTCCGTGATCCCAACCTGAGCTGGGATGATATCGGTGGTTACGCCGATGTCAAAGAGACCCTCAAAGAGATGGTCTGCCTGCCGTTGAAAAAGCCGGAAATGATTCGCAAACACAATCTTGGTATCCCTGCCGGAGTCATGCTCTGGGGGCCTTTGGGGACTGGCATCACCATGTTGGCAGAAGCCTGCGCCATGGATGCCGGTGTCAGCTTTGTCTATGTCTCCGGTCAGGAGATGCTTGGCAAGCACGAGGAGCTTAAGGAAGCTTTCGATATCGCTATTCACGAAGCGCCCTGCGTCCTCTTTATCTCGGATTGCGAATGGCTGGCTCCCCGGGCCGGTTGCGATTACGAGTGGAGCCCGGGCAACCTGCGCGCTATCCCGCCAACTTTTGCTGACAAAGAACTGACCAAGCTCTTTGTTGAACAGATTGATCGCATCAACCAGGTCGAAGGTGTGATGCTGCTCGGCTCCTGCTACCGCATTGATACTGTCGACCAGGCCGTGATCAAAGAGAAGAAACGCTTTAACCGTAAGGTTTTCGTCCATCCGCCGACTGCAGTGGATCGTCGCGGCATGCTCGATATCTATATGGACCAGATGCCTAACCTGGAGGAAGGCATCGATCGTGAGGAACTGGCACGCTTAAGTGAAGGCTATGTCGGTTGGGATATCGAGAGTCTTTGCAAGCGGGCGACGGTGAACGCGATCAAGAACGATTCCGAGATTGTCACCGCTGAGCACTTTATGAAGGCGCTTAAGGAAGTACG
>JAAXQF010000054.1 GCA_012974435.1 Desulfuromonadales bacterium
GGGTCATGAAGCACATGGAGGCTGCTACTGCGACCGCCATGAAAAAAGGCCGTGGTGAGACAGCTAGTTCCATCGCCGTGTTGTAAGCAATTGGAGCGACCAGTACTGCGGCTGCTGCATGGCTCATGACTTCGGTCAGGCAGAAGGTGATCAGGAAGACCGCTCCCAGAACAACCCATGGTCCATATGAGCCGACCCCCTCGATAATGAACCCCGCTAGTAAGGCCGCCGCGCCACTATTCTGCATGGCATGGCCCAGGGGTAGGGTGCCCGCAATCATCATAAGAATCGGCCAGTCGATACTGTCGTAGGCCTCCTTGACGGTCAGGCATCGGGTCAGGATCATGATAAGACCACCAAGTGTCGCTCCAATGACGATTGGAGTTGTGCCGGTCACACTTAGTAAAATGACACCGACAATTGTTGCAACGGCAATCGGAGCCCGTCGCGGACGATAGGAAACCGGATCCACTCCTCCCAGCACCAGAAAACCATGCCCCTGGCCGAGGTGACGTACTTTTTCCTCAGGGCCCTGTAGTAGCAGAACATCCCCAAAGCGTAGAACAACGTGGTCAATTTTGCGAACAACTGGAGCGCCGCTGCGCCAGAGGGCCAGCACGGTCAGCCCGTGGGTATCGGCGAAGCGTTCCTGGCGTAATGTTTTGCCGACCATGTCACTGGTTGTGGTTAACGAGGCTTCTACAACGACGATCTTTTTATCCGAAGTGTCGGGAAGGGGGTTGTCACGTTCCTGCACTATGGACAGCCCCTTCTCTTTTCTGACTTTGAGTATTCCTTCCGGGTTCCCTTCGAGGAAGAGAATGTCTCCAACTAATAATTTGCGGTTGCGTTTCGGTTGTGGGAATTTTTGCCGGTCCCGTAGCAGTGCGCGTACCTTCATTTTGAGCTCACGTTCAAGGTGGCTCTGGCTGATCGATTTACCATGAAGAGGCGAACCTTCCAGGATCTCGACTTCGGTGATGTATTCTTTGACCTGGTAGGCTTCAGTCAAGGTGCCCGACTTGCGGTTGGGCAGGAGTTTGTGGCCGAAAAAGGCCATGTAGCTGATGCCGCAGGCGAGCAGGATGAGGCCGAGCGGTGTGAAGTCGAACATTCTGAAACCTTCTCCAGTGTATTGCTGAAGCAAGGTGTTGATGAGGATGTTGGGAGGTGTGCCGATTAAGGTACAGACTCCGCCAAACAGAGAGCCGAAAGCGAGCGGGATGAGGAGCTTGCTGGCCGGAAGTTTGGTTCTGCGGGCCATCGTGATGACGATGGGCATCAACACCGCGGTGGCGCCGATGTTGTTGATGAAGGCCGAAAAGAAGGCGACGACACCCATGATGGCGACGATCATCAAGGTCTGGTTGTGACCGGTCATGCGGATCAGATGTTCGCCGAGGGTGGAGATTGCCCCGGTGTAAGAAATCCCTGCGCCGAGGACGAACATGGCGGCAACGGTGATGACAGCGGGGTTGCTGAAACCGGAAAAGGCTTCTTCCGGTGTGACCAGTCCGGTCAAGGCAACAGCCAAAAGAACCATGAGGCTGACCAGATCCATGCGAATCCACTCTGTGGCAAAGAGGATGATGGCGATCAGCAGGATCAGTAGCGTGAGGGTTATTTCCATGGGAAGCCCTGCAGAGGTTAGTGCCTACTCGTAGAGGCTAATACCAAGTAGGCTATGGGAATCTTTCAAACCATTTTAACAGGGATGAAGGGGATGCAAGGGATAAAGCAAAAATTCTATTACATTTCTGGTCAACCACCAGTAAGGAAGGCTTCTGCAGCTTCACGGGGGGCAGGGCAGGCAATAATTGCTGAGATCAGGGCGATCCCCTTGGCGCCGGCCTGTTGGACCTCGGTTGCTCGTTCAGGGGTGATGCCCCCGAGAGCAAAGACAGGGATTGAACTGTTACGACAAGCCTCAGCTAATTTCCCTAAACCTTGAGGCTCACCATACTTTGCTTTGGATGGCGTTGCGTAAACGGGGCCGAAGGTGACGAAGTCAGCGCCTTGTTTGGCTGCGATCTCGATCTCTTCTTTGCTGTGTGTTGAAACACCGATCAACATTTTTTCTCCCACCTTCGCCCGGATAACCTCGGTTGTTTTGGAGTGGCCTCCGAGGTGAACTCCGTCGGCTTTTACGGCGATAGCAATGTCAATATTGTCGTTGATGAAGAGGAGGGCGCCATAGCGCATGGTAAGAGCTCTTAGCTCTTTGGCTAAGGGCAGGAGTGCGTCAGGAGACAGGTCTTTCTCACGCAACTGGACCGCTTTGACACCACCTTGCAATGCCGCTTCAACAGCTGTGTAGAGTGTATGGCCGTTGGCCACCTGCTTGCGATCTGTGATCAGGTAGAGGGGGAAGTCGATTATGTTGGGCATGGTGACACCGAGGCGCGTGGCGCGTGGCGCGTGGCGCGGAAAAGACCAAAGCCTAAAGATGAAATGCCAGAGTTTGCCAGTCCAAACTATGTCCTGATTTTTTGCTTTCTCCCGCCACGCGCTACCCGCCACGCGCTACCCGCCACGCGCTACCCGCCACGCGCTACCCGCCACGCGCTACCCGCCACGCGCTAC
>JAAXQF010000397.1 GCA_012974435.1 Desulfuromonadales bacterium
CGAGAAAGGCCGCACGATCATCATGGTGACACACGATGCGGAAATCGCCGCACACACAGAAAGAACAATCCACCTCCTCGATGGAAAGATCGATCTGATTCAGAAAAATGGCTCAAAGAAGGTTGCGAATCGCTGTAAAAGTGATGTGTTGCGCGTGTTTGAAAGAGTTTGACAAAGAAGGTCTCCCTTCTTATAGTGGCATCCGGCAAATTTGACAGATTACAGACTGACCATAAATATATTCATACTTTAAGGAGAGAAACATAATGAGCAAATCATTCAAGGTTGCGGTGCTGTCTGGTGACGGTATTGGTCCGGAAGTCATGGCAGAAGCGTTAAAAGTTCTGGATGCCGTTCAGGCAAAGTACGATGTGTCTTTCGAACGCACCTTCGTTAACGTCGGCGGTATTGCTATCGATGAGGATGGTCAAGCATTACCTGAAAAGACCGTTGATGTCTGCAAGGCTTCGGATGCCATCCTGTTCGGTTCGGTCGGCGGTCCCAAATGGGAAACCCTGCCCCCCGATGAGCAACCGGAACGAGGTGCGCTACTGCCACTGCGTAAAATCTTTGGTCTCTTCTGTAACCTGCGTCCGGCGATTATCTTCCCGGCTCTGACCGGTGCTTCCAGCCTGAAAGAAGAAGTTATCGCTGGTGGCTTCAATATCCTGGTTGTTCGCGAGCTGACCGGTGGTATCTATTTCGCTGAGCCTAAAGGCATCGAAGGTGAGGGCGGTGCGCGTACCGGCTTTGACACTATGAAATACTCTGATGCTGAAGTTGAGCGCATCAGCCATGTTGCTTTCCAGGCGGCCCGTAAGCGTGGCAGCAAGGTTTGCTCCATCGATAAAGCCAATGTCCTTTCAACCTCTGTTCTCTGGCGTGAAGTTGTCGAGAGGGTTGCCAAGGAATATCCTGATGTAGCTCTCTCTCATATGTATGTTGATAATGCGGCCATGCAGTTGGTGCGTTGGCCGAAGCAGTTCGATGTTATGCTCTGTGGCAACATGTTCGGTGATATCATCTCTGATGAAGCCGCCATGTTGACCGGCTCTCTTGGTATGCTACCTTCGGCTTCGCTTGCTGAGGGGACTTTCGGTATGTACGAGCCTTCCGGTGGCAGCGCTCCGGATATCGCAGGTCAGGGCATCGCTAATCCGATTGCCCAGATCCTCTCTGCCTCGATGATGCTGCGCTACTCTTTCGGCATGATTGACGCTGCAGACGCTGTTGATGCTGCCGTTGAGAAGACCCTTAATCAAGGCTGCCGTACGGGTGATATCTTCCAGGACCTCGAGGGTGAGAAAAAGCTCAATACCAAGGAAATGGGCGACGCTATTATTGCCAACCTGTAGATGAACCGCGTGGCGCGTGGCGCGTGGCGTGAAAATCAAAAGCTAAAAGCTAAAAGCTAAAAGCTAAACATATATAAAGGAAACAAGAAGATGAAAGTCGGTATCGTTGGTTGGCGTGGAATGGTTGGTTCTGTCCTCATGCAGCGCATGCAGGAAGAGAACGATCTGTCCGGTATTGAACCGGTATTTTTCTCCACTTCGCAGGCAGGACAGGAAGCTCCCCTGAGTGCTGGTACGCTCAAGAATGCTGATGACATTGAAGAACTCAGCAAACTTGATGTTGTGATCACCTGCCAGGGTGGCGATTATACCAAGGCCGTTCATCCACAACTGCGTAAAGCCGGTTGGGATGGCTATTGGATTGATGCCGCGAGCTCTTTGCGCATGGACTCCGATGCCGTTATTATCCTCGATCCCGTCAATCGCAACGTGATTGATGAGGCCCTGGCCAATGGTGTCAAGGATTTCATCGGTGGCAATTGTACCGTCAGCTTGATGTTGATGGCCATCGGAGGTCTGTTCCGCGCGGGTCTGGTAGAGTGGGTCTCCTCCATGACGTACCAGGCGGCGTCAGGCGCAGGAGCGCCGAACATGCGTGAACTATTGAGCCAGATGGGAGCTCTTGAAGACTCGGTGTCGGACCTTTTGAGCAACCCGTCATCAGCCATTCTGGATATTGATCGCAATGTCACTGACTCTTTGCGTGGTGACGTCCTGCCGACCAAAGAGTTTGGATATCCCCTGGCCGGAAGCTTGCTGCCATGGATTGATCGCGAAGTTGAAGATGGCCAGAGTCGAGAAGAGTGGAAGGGCTATGCCGAAACCAACAAGATCCTCGATTATGCCGAACCGGTTCCGATCGATGGTATATGTGTCCGTGTTGGTTCCATGCGCTGTCACAGTCAGGCCCTGACAATTCGACTCAACAAGGATTTGCCGATCGCCGAGATTGAAGCCTTGATCGACCAGGATAACGACTGGGTCAAGTTAGTTCCTAATACCAAGGCCGACTCTTTGGATGAACTGACACCTACTGCCGTGTCGGGCACCCTTGCTATTCCGGTTGGCCGGGTTCGCAAGATGAAGATGGGCCCGCAATACATCTCTGCATTCACCTGTGGAGATCAGCTCCTTTGGGGGGCGGCAGAGCCCTTGCGGCGCATGTTGCGAATTCTTAAAGAGCAGGTGTGAATTATTAAGGTCTGAAGGGTCGCTTTTTTCCTGCAAACTTTAAACGATAGACATAATAGAATTTCGGGGGGCTGTTTTAGCCCCCCGAACGTTTTCGTCTCTTCTTCTGGACTCAAACTTTGATTGCATCCGCAGAAACAGGTCTATACCAGCAAGCAGAGACAATTCTGCACAGACTTGACCCCCGTGTGAAGGTTCTCTCCTGCCTGGTTCTGGTTGTGCTCTCGTTTGGCGCCGCCGGCTGGATGCAGCTACTCTCGATTATTACAATTGTTGCTCTGGCAGTATGGTCTATCAAACCCGTCTCTCAGCGAATTTTCCGCCTCTTCTGGCTGTTGCGCTGGTTCTTGCTTTTTACCTTTCTGCTGCATCTGTTGCTATCTCCTGGGCGAACACTGTGGGGCTTAAGCTGGCTTTCTTTTGATGGCTTGCTTTCAGGGGCTTTTGTTTGCCTGCAAATGCTTCTGGCTGTTGCAGTCTCAGCTCTGCTGGGGATCACTACAACGACGGAAAGCCTGTCTCAGGCTTTTGGCTGGTTTGTCCGACCGCTCCGCTGGCTGGGATGTCGTACTGGTGAGTGGCAGAAAATCCTGTTGCTGTCCCTGGATTTTATCCCGGTCGTACACGCGGAAATTCTCGCGTCAGGTCAGGCGGAGAGCAGATCTTCCGACAGGCTTGCTCCTGCTACCAGCCAAGGGCGTTTCGCTGCTTGGGGAAAGAGGCTGCATGACTTGATTTTTCGCCTGGTAGATCGAGGTGACGAGATTGCGCATCGTCTGACTCTGGATGACACCGCAGCTTTACGGCCAAGTGTTTTGCCGGCATTCTTGCCTATGGCCCTTTTGGATCAACTTTTCTCCATGGCTGTCTGCCTGGTGATTCTCTCTTACTGGTTGGTGAGTTAAGATGCGCACAATCTTGTTGAGCGTAGAGTATGACGGCACCGCCTATGCTGGTTGGCAAGTCCAATCCAACGCTCTCACTGTTCAGGAAGTCGTTGAGTCCGCCCTGACACAAATCCTTGGCTACGAGATTAGAATCCATTCCTCCAGCCGGACTGATGCAGGTGTCCATGCCCGCGACATGGCAGTGCATTTTCGGACGGAAAGCACCATTCCCCTAACAGCTTTCTGTGCAGGAGCGAATGCTTTCCTGCCTGCTGATGTTGTTATCCGGCAAGCGCGGGAAATGCCGGAAAGCTTTCACGCCCGCTTTTCATCCAAGGGTAAATGGTATCGCTATACGATTTACAACGCCGATGTGCGCTCGCCCCTTACTTGTCGAACCGCCTGGCATTTACGCGGTAACCTGGATTTGGAACTGATGCGAGAGGCCGCGCGTCTTCTCGTTGGTGAACACGATTTCCAGGCTTTTCGAACGACCGGGTGCATCGCCCAAACTACCGTTCGTGAAATTTTTCAGATTGAGGTGAATACGAATCAAGAATTTATTTACCTCGACTTTAAGGGTTCCGGTTTTTTACGCAATATGGTTCGAATATTGGTTGGCACCTTGGCTGAGGTAGGGCAGGGGAAGCGGCCGCTGAGTGACCTGGAAAAACTTCTCCAGGGCGAGGCAGATTTAAGCTCCGGTGCGACCGCCCCGGCACACGGCCTGTGTCTTCAGGAGGTGTGGTATTAAGCCCAGCTTTTTACCCGTTCTTCTCTCTGTTATCTATCCTTCTCTGTGAGTTTTTTCTTATAGTCCCAGACCTGTTAAAAATAGCTTCGATTCTTCTTGACTAGCCATGTCCCCTGAACTAAACATAGCGGTTAATTATTCACCCCCCAGCCCCCATGGAGGTATCGGCGATGCTCGATCCCGAGATCCGCGAAGGCTTGACCTTCGATGATGTTTTGCTTCTCCCCGCTCACTCCCAAGTACTGCCGCGCGATGTTGATCTGACGACTTACCTGACTCCCCAGATAAAATTGAATATCCCCCTGCTCTCAGCAGCTATGGATACTGTTACCGAGGCGCGTACGGCAATTACCATGGCCCGTGAAGGCGGTATTGGTATCGTTCATAAGAATATGTCGCCTGCCGCACAAGCCCTGGAAGTCGACCAGGTTAAAAAGTCTGAGAGCGGCATGATCGTTGACCCGATCACCATGGATCCAGACCAGAAGATTTACGAAGCTCTGGAATTGATGAAAAAGTATCGAATCTCTGGCGTTCCGATTACCAAGAATGGTCATCTGGTTGGTATCCTCACCAACCGTGACCTACGTTTTGAGACACAGCTCGACCAACCGATTTCAAATGTCATGACCAAAGACAACCTGGTCACTGTTCCTCCTGGAACGACACTCGAAGAGGCTAAAAAGCATCTCCATGAGCACCGCATTGAGAAATTGCTCGTTGTTGATGATAGTTATGCCCTTCAAGGTCTGATTACCATCAAGGATATCGAAAAAGTCCGTAAGTACCCTAATGCCTGTAAAGATGAAATGGGCCGTCTGCGTGTTGGCGCGGCTGTTGGCGTTGGCGATGATTTTGAAGAGCGCCTGAGCCTGTTGGTGAATACAGGTGTCGACGCAATTATTATCGATACAGCGCATGGTCATTCTCAGTCGGTTATTGAGGCCGTTGCTGAAGCCCGTCGCAACTACCCTGAACTTTCCCTGATCGCGGGCAATATTGCGACGGCTAATGCCGCAGAGGCTTTGATCAAGGCAGGTGCCAATGCTGTCAAGGTCGGTATCGGCCCCGGCTCAATTTGTACTACGCGCGTGGTGGCAGGTGTTGGTGTCCCACAAATTACAGCCATTGCCGACGTCTCAAGCATTACCCGTAAATTTGGTGTGCCATTGATCGCTGATGGTGGCATCAAGTATTCAGGGGAGTTACCGAAAGCGATCGCTGCCGGCGCTGATACAATCATGATCGGCTCTCTCTTTGCCGGCACCGATGAATCCCCGGGTGAGACAATCTTGTTTCAGGGACGTACATACAAAACCTATCGCGGCATGGGCAGCATAGGTGCAATGAAGCAGGGCAGCAAAGACCGTTATTTCCAGGCAGGGGCAGAAGATGTCAAACTCGTCCCTGAAGGGATTGAAGGCCGTGTGCCTTTCCGTGGTCCGCTCTCTGAAAATGTCCATCAACTGATGGGCGGTCTGCGTTCCGGTATGGGTTATACCGGATGTAAAACGATCAAGGATTTGCAGGAGAATGGCCAGTTCATGCGCATCACAAATGCCGGCCTGCGTGAGTCACATGTTCATGACGTGAATATTACGCATGAAGCACCTAACTATCGGATTGAGAAGAACTGATAAACCTTGTGGCGCGTGGCTTGTGGCGCGTGGCGAGGTGAAAGGCAAGGGCGGCCGCAGTTGCGCGCTCCCGGCTTATTCGGTTCTTGATTTTTCGCGCTACGCGCCACTTGGACATACGGTTTTCCTATGGATATCCATTCTGAAAAGATACTGATACTAGACTTCGGGTCGCAATATACCCAACTGATCGCACGCAGGGTTCGTGAAGCTCATGTTTACTGTGAGCTGCACCCCTTCGATATGACTCTCGACGAGATCAAGGCCTTCAATGCGACCGGCATTATCCTTTCCGGTGGACCGAAGTCAGTCTATGAAGAGGGCGCCCCTGCTATTGAAGAAGAGCTTTTTGAGCTTGGTGTTCCGGTTCTCGGTATCTGCTACGGCATGCAGTTGATGTGTCATCACTTCGGCGGCAAGGTCGTGCCGGCAGGCAAGCGTGAGTACGGTCATGCTGACCTGATCGCCAAGAACACTCCCGGACCTCTTTTTGACGGCTTCTTTGTTGATGGTCATAGCCCGGTCTGGATGAGCCATGGTGATCATGTTGAGGTTCAGCCGCAAGGTTTTGAGGAAATTGCTGTCACCGAAAATGCCCCGGTCTGTGGTATCCAGAATCTTGAGCGTAACCTCTATGGTGTGCAGTTCCATCCAGAAGTCAACCATACGCCGCGCGGCGAGATGCTCATTGATACCTTTGTACGCAAAATTTGTGGCTGCACCGGCAAATGGACGCCCGGACAGATTATCGAGGATGCTGTTAGCCGGATCCGGGAACAGGTAGGTGATGAAGAAGTTGTCCTGGGCCTTTCCGGTGGAGTCGATTCTTCTGTTGCCGCTGGGCTGATTCACCGTGCTATAGGCGATCAACTGACCTGTGTGTTTGTCGACAATGGTCTCTTGCGTCTGGGTGAAGGCGACCAGGTTATGTCGACCTTTGCAGAAAGTCTGGGTGTCAAAGTTCTCCGTGTTGATGCAGAAGATCGTTTCCTCGGCAAACTCGCTGGTGAAACTGACCCTGAAAAGAAGCGCAAAATTATTGGCAACCTGTTCGTTGATATTTTCGAAGAAGAGTCTAAAAAACTGGCTAATGCCCAATGGCTGGCACAAGGGACGATCTATCCCGATGTCATTGAGTCGGCCGGTGGTAAGACCGGCAAGGCTCATAATATCAAGAGTCATCACAACGTCGGCGGTCTGCCCGATTACATGACGCTCAAACTGCTCGAACCTTTGCGTGAGCTCTTTAAGGATGAAGTTCGTACTGTCGGTGAGGAGCTTGGTTTGCCGCATCGCATGGTCTGGCGCCACCCCTTCCCGGGCCCCGGCCTCGGTGTGCGGATTCTGGGCGAGGTCAAAAAGGAGTATTGCGATATTCTTCGCCAGGCTGATGCCATCTACATCGAAGAGCTCTACCAGACCGGGCATTACGATAAGATCAGCCAGGCTTTCGCTGTGTTTCTTCCTGTCAAGAGTGTCGGTGTTATGGGTGATGGACGCACTTATGAATATGTTGTCGCCTTGCGTGCTGTCGAGACGAAAGATTTTATGACTGCTGGCTGGTACCCTATGCCTTACGAAGACCTGGCACGGATCAGTAACCGGATTATTAATGAGGTTCGCGGCATCAATCGCGTCACTTACGATATCTCAAGTAAGCCTCCTGCAACGATAGAGTGGGAATAAAAACGCGGCGCGTGGCGGGAAAGATCGAATAAACAGCGGAGAAAGGCTATTGCCCTTTCTCCGCTGTTTTGTTCTGTAATCCGTCATAACCAATCATTCCAACTCTTGATTATCAAAGAAATCGTTGCTTTTCTGCTTCTCGATTGAATGTCTCTGCGCGAATAAGTTAAGATGAAGATTGTCTTAGTTTCTATGTTCTTGGTGTTGTCAGAACTGAAGGGAAGTTTCATGGAAAATTTTCAAATGCTTTACTGGTACTGGCTGGTCTTCGGGATGATATTGATGTTGCTGGAACTGGCAGTTCCTTCCTTCACGATCTTCTGGTTTGGTTTGGGAGCACTGGTCGTCGGCATATTGATGCTGTTAGTCCCTGGTCTCAGCCTGACCTTACAGATTCTGGTCTGGATTATTGCCTCGGCGGCATTCGTGCTTTTCTGGTTCAAAGTGATGAAGCCACGCATGACCGATAAAACGACCTCCGGTATCGCTCGCGAGGCGGTGCTTGGTGAGACGGCTATGGTGACTCGCGTTCCTGAAGGCGACCGGCGTGGCGAAATACGTTTCTCTGTGCCGATGCTCGGTTCCGATACCTGGCCATTTATCTGTGACGACGAGGTCGCCGTTGGTGACCGGGTCGCTGTGCGGGAAATCTCCGGTAACACCATGCTGGTTAAAATTGTCCGTAACACTCAAAGCAAAGGGGAGGGTTGAATATGGGAGGCTTGATCGTTGTTGTCATTTTTGCCATTCTGGTTATCACCACCATCAGCATGGGGGTGCGGCTTGTGCCACAAGGCAGCAAATGGGTTGTTCAGAGACTCGGTAAATATCACAAGACCCTGAACCCAGGTCTGAACATCCTGATCCCTTACGTAGACAATGTCGCTTACAAGGTCACCACCAAGGACCAGGTCCTCGATATCAACTCCCAGGAAGTTATCACTATGGATAATGCGGTGATCCTGGCCAACGCTGTCGCCTTTATCAACGTTATCAGCCCTGAGAAGGCGGTCTATGGTGTCGAGAATTATCACCTGGCCATCCAGAACCTGGTTCAGACTTCGTTGCGTTCGATTATTGGTGAGATGGCTCTGGACTCTGCCCTGAGCTCCCGTGATGCAATAAAATCCAAACTCAAAGAAGCTATCTCAGACGATATCAGCGACTGGGGCATCACTTTGAAGACGGTTGAGATTCAGGATATTAAACCATCGCAAACGATGCAGAAGGCGATGGAAGAGCAGGCGGCTGCCGAGCGAGAAAGAAGGGCTACAGTGACCCGTTCTGGTGGTGAGAAAGAAGCAGCTATCCTCGAAGCCGAAGGTCGTCTCGAAGCTTCCAAGCGTGATGCGCAAGCTCAGGTGGTACTGGCCGAAGCGACGCAAACGGCAATTACCAAGGTGACCGAGGCGATCACCGATCAGGAACTTCCGGCGATGTACCTGCTTGGAGAGAAGTACATCAAGTCGATTCAGGATATGGCGACTTCGCCGAATGCTAAAACTGTGCTGCTGCCTGCAGATTTGCCGAGCGCACTACGTGGGATCCTTGGCGGTGGCAAGTAACGTTCTGTGCCGATTCTGCAATGGTGTAATACTTTGTAATAAAAGTCTCACCTTGTTTTGTGATTGTGAACTATGACTAAGAGCGCTCAAAGAAAACCAGGCAAGCCTGCCAAGAAATATAGTCAGGCTGCACGTTTACATGACGTAATCCGCATTCTTGAGGCACGTTACGGGGCAACTGTCGATGAGCTCGCCGAAGAGTGCGGTGTGACCCGAAGAACCGTTTATCGTGACCTCGACGCTATTCGTGACGCCGGGTATCCGCTGATCTCTGAGCCTGAAGCCGATGGCCAGGTTCTTTACAGTTTCATGACCGGCTTCAAAAAATTACCACCGATCACCTTCTCCCTTGAAGAGTTGATGACGCTCTACCTCTGCCGAGGCCAGCTGGGTTTCTTGCAGGGCACCCCTTTTCAGGATGATCTTGATGCCATCTTCGGTCGCATCCATTCCAGCTTGCCTCCGCGCAGCGTGGCGCATTTGGAACGGATCGCAGAAGCAGCGTCCCCCAAATTCCAGGGGCAGAGAGATTATGCCGTAAAGAAAGAGCTGCTCAAGGAGTTGCGCAAGGCACTCCTTTACCAGTACCAGATCGATCTCTCCTATACGCCAGCACGCCGCGATACAGAAACCTACCGCTTCGACCCTTATACCTTGCTCTTCTATGGGGGGGCTCTTTATTTAGGTGGTTATGCACACAATCGCAAGGCCTTGCGGCTCTTCCTGGTCGATCGTATTGAGCAACTTACTGTGCTGGATGATCGTTTTGAAATTCCTGAAGACTTTTCTGCGGGCGACCTGACCGGCTCTGCTTTTGGTTTGATCGACGAAGAACAGTTCATGATCAAGGTCCGATTCGGTCCTGAGATCGGCCATCTGATTCGTGAAAGGACCTGGCACCCAAGCCAGGAAATGGTTGAGGAGGGAGATGGCTCACTGGTTCTGACCTTTGAGGCCAGCGGCGAGAAAGAGATTCTGGCCTGGCTTTATTCCTACCTGCCTTACGTTCAGATTCTTGAGCCAGAGGAGCTGAAAGAAAAATTCCTGGAAAACTTGCAAAAGGCCATTCAGGGACAATAATCCCTCTGAATGTTGTTACTCGCTCGTCCCCTTCAGATAAACAAACCAATACGCAAATCCGACGAAAACAACTCCACCGATGATGTTGCCCAAAGTGACCGGGATCAGGTTGCTGATGAAGAAGTTTGTCCAGGTCAGCTCTGCAACCTGCAGCCCAAGCTTTGTTTTTAAGAGCAAGCCGGTCGGGATGAAATACATATTGGCAACCGAATGTTCGAAGCCGCTGGCGACAAAAGCCATGATTGGAACGTAGCAGGCGAGCATTTTTCCGGGAATGTCGCGGGCCGCTGTGGCCATGAACACGGCAAGACAAACCAGCCAGTTGCACAGAATACCGCGGACCAGTGCGACGCTGAAGGAGAGTTCACACTTGGCCGCTGCGATATTAACGGCGTGTTCTGCAACACGACCGGTCTGCCAGAGCTCGGATTCGACCATCAGCCAGGCGAGAAAAAGTGACCCGACCAGATTTCCGATGATGACAATGGTCCAGTTCTCGGCAATTTTCTGCCAGGGGATCTGCCCTTGAAGTGCAGTCTTGGTCAACAGGATGTTACCGGTAAAGAGCTCCGCGCCACAGATGACGACCAGCATCAGACCAAAAGAGAAGACGCTGCCGCCGAGC
>JAAXQF010000124.1 GCA_012974435.1 Desulfuromonadales bacterium
TGCGCACCCCGGTCTCGCTGGTGTTGCGGTGCTGCCCTCCGGGGCCGGAGCCACGAAAGTAGTCTATGCGGATATCTTTTGGATTCATCAATATTACTAGTGTAGTGTCAATGAAGAAATGACGTAAATACAACGCCGTAATTTTTTGTGACAGCAAGGCACGTCTTGAGTCACATAGTTGTAACTACGTGGCTTAAGACATAACGAAGCTGGCGCGGAAAAGAACAAGTTGGATGCGTCAGTTTGTCGTTGACGCGGCGCTAGCTCTGGGCACAGGGTTAAAGGTTCAGGGAGGCCCTTATCCCAGCACCCTTCTCCCTTTACCCTTCTTGTTAAGCCGTGCTACAAGATAAAGTCTATTTACTGAACTGTCAAAGAGGAAGTCTACCATGAATCATTTCGCCTTAACCATCGTGGGCCGCGACCGTGCCGGAATCGTCTCTCAGGTCACCAAGATCCTTTTCGATCTGGGTTGTAATATCGCCGATTCGAGCTGTTCTATTCTCGGCGGTCAATTTGCCATGATTCTGATCCTTGGCCATCCAGAACTCACCGATCGCGACAGCTTTGGCGATGCGTTCAAGCCCCTGGAGGATTCCGACCTGTCAGTCGCCCTGCGTGTCCTCAAACCGGGCGGCGAAATTCGCACCAATATATTCGGCGACATCTGCATGATCTCAGTCTACGGCTCCGACAAACCGGGGATTGTTTACCGGGTCGCTCAAGTCCTGGGCGAAAAGAATATCAACATTACCGATCTCAACACCAAACTGGTCGGCAGCGATGAACGACCTGTCTATGTAATGGTTATCGAAGCGGTCCTCCCTGAGAACGTTGAGGAGGAAGATGTCGACGGCTGGCTCACCCCGATACGCGACGATCTTCAGGTTGACATCACCGTGCGCACCATCCCGACGGTGGAACTCTGATCATGGCCGTTCGCCCCATACTCCTCTATCCTGACCCCATACTTAAGCAGGTCGCAATACAGGTTGAATCTGTTGATGAGCCTACTATCGCCGTCATTCAGGACCTGGTCGACACCATGCTCGACTCCGGCCATTCGGTGGGCGTCGCCGCTCCACAGATCGGCGAGCTGATCCGCGTTGTCGTCGTCGATGTCTCGAAGAGCAAACTCGGTAAAGACAACAATCACGGCCTGCTCGAAATGGTCAATCCCGAGATCATCGAAAAATCCGGTAGCCAGATGATGCGTGAAGGCTGCATGAGCGTTCCCGATTACACCGGCAATGTCACCAGAGCCGAACATATTGTCGTGGAATTCACCGACCGTGCAGGGCAACTGCGCGTCATTGAAGCCAGTGGCTTTGAATCTGTCGCCATCCAGCATGAGCTGGATCACCTCGACGGGATGCTCTTCCTCGATCGCGTTTCCAGTCTGAAGACTGATCTTTACCGCAGGAAATCGAAGTAGATCAGGAACGCGGAACCTGGTACGTGGTACGTGGAGAGCAAAAGAACAAGGCAAGCTCGACGCACTTATCGTTCACCACTCGACAGAGGAATCTAGGCACTTATGACGAAGTTATTACTCCTTCCTGGCCTCGACGGCACAGGCCTGGTTTTTGATCCACTGCTGAAACACCTCCCTGAAGATATTGAGCCCCAGGTCGTGCGCTATCCAGCCGATCGTGTCATGTCTTTCCAGGAGCATGTCGATTTTGCCCGCAAACAATTACCCAGGAAGAAGCCCTTCGTGTTATTAGCAGAATCTTTCTCCGGACCGATCGGCCTGCAAATCCTCTCTGATCCACCGGACAATCTGAAGGGTGTCCTTCTCGTTGCAACCTTTGCGCGTCACCCGACTCCTTTTTTTCTTGATGCGGGACTCTACCTACCTCAGAAACTGATCCTCAACCTCTTCAGCAAAACATTTCTGGGCCGGTTTTTCTGCCTTGGCGGAGCCCCCTCTGAGGCCGTTGACATTTTTCAGAACGCGCTCAAGTCTGTTAAGCTGAGTGTCCTTTCAAATCGCTTGAAGATCCTTGCTGAGCTGCCACCCCCACCAGAGATAAGTTTCTCTGGGCCCTGCCTCTATCTGCAGGCAAAAAACGACAGACTAGTTCCTGAACGTGCGACAGTTCCCCTGCAACAGTTGCTGCCACAGTTGCAGATAGAGCAGTTGCCAGGACCCCACATAACCCTCCTGGCTCATCCGGAGACCGGTGCTCAAATAATCAGTAACTTTATTTCAGCGTTAACGGACATGCCATGAATGAACTGAGCGAGCAACAAAAGCAGGAGCTCCATAAGGAACTGCTCGATCTTCGCGACGAGTTGCATAAACTTCTTGCAGACTCATCCGATGGAGCCCAACCGGTCAGTCTCGATGAGCCCATTGGCCGCCTTTCCCGAATGGACGCCATGCAGCAGCAAAGCATGGTGCAAGCGAACCGACGCACCGCACAAACGCGCCTGACGCGGATAGAGTCAGCCCTGCGTCGATGCGCTAATGATGAGTATGGCTTGTGTGCGAGCTGCGAAGATGAAATCGGGTACGCCCGTCTGAAAGCACAACCGGAAGCTCCATTTTGCATTGA
>JAAXQF010000168.1 GCA_012974435.1 Desulfuromonadales bacterium
CTGTAAACGATTGCTCCATAATGGCTTTTTGATGCATAAAAACCATTTTGTCTATTCTGTTCATGCAACTTTCAGGTTATGATTTAGTTTAATCTTTTCAAATGGATACACATTTATGAGCGTCAACTCCGCGAAATTGATCGCAAGCTGGCTACCAAACAGCCTCAAGGCACGTATGATCTGCCTGGTTTGCCTGCTGGTCTTCTCTCTCACTCTGGTCGCTGGCGGTCTGTATACGGCTATGATAGGTGAGGTGCTCGAAGATCAGATTGGCAAGCGGGCATTGCAGGTTTCGCGTACCGTGGCGCAAATCCCCTTGGTCAAGCAACAGATTGTCAAGGAACATCCAGAAGGACATCTGCAGTCACTGGCAGAACAGATCCGTCGGGAGGTCGGCGCTGAATTTATCGTTATCGGCAACCGAGACGGTATCCGCTTCTCCCACCCTAAAACAGACAGGCTCGGCAAAAAGATGGTCGGCGGCGACAATGCTCCGGCTCTTGAACGTGGTGAATCCTACGTCTCCCGTGCCGTGGGGACGCTTGGCCCGTCGATCCGCGGCAAGGTACCAATCTTTGCCGAGGATGGATCAATTATTGGAGTCGTCTCTGTTGGCTATCTGCAGGAAAACGTGCGTGGCATCATTTATGATCAGCAACTCAAGGTGGGGGCTCTTGAAGGTGTACTGGTGGTGTTCGGTATTCTCGGTGCAGTTAGCATTTCCAACCGTTTCAAACGAGCGATATTCGGCCTGGAACCTGAGCAGATAGCTCGCCTGTTAACAGAACGGGAAACGATTATTGACTCAATTCGCGAAGGCATTGTCGCCATAGATCGTGAAGCCCAAGTGACCGTAGTCAATCGCCAGGCTATCGACATCCTCGGTAAAGATTCGGAGGCGCAAGTTATCGGTCAACCCATTCGAGACGTCCTTCCGGGGGCTAAATTGAGCCGGATTCTCTCCGGAGGAGAACAGCGGCACGATCAGGAGCTTGAGGTTAATGATGTCATCATGCTTATTAATACCGTGCCGATGCTTGAAAAGGGCGAAATCATAGGTGCCGTTGCCAGTTTTCGTCGCAGAGACGAGCTCGACATCCTTGCGAAGCAGTTCTCTCAGGTGAAAGGATATTCCGAAATGCTGCGCGCCCAGACCCACGAATACTCCAACAAGCTGCACACCATTGCCGGTCTTATCCAGACGGATCATAACAGGGAGGCTCTGGAGCTGATCTGCCAGGAGACTGCAGGCTACCAGGGTTTGATCGCTTTCCTGGCCAAGGCCGTTCCCTACCCGGTACTGGCGGCTTTCATCATTGGCAAGTACAATCACGCCCAAGAGCTGCGAATCGAGTTTGAAATCGATCCCGACAGCCAACTCAAAGATGTCCCGTCGGAGCTTAGCCGTGAGAAGCTGGTGACCATTCTTGGCAACTTGATCGATAATGCTTTCGATGCTGCGCTGCAAGGGGAGAATCAAACAAAAGTTAAGCTGTCGATGACTGACGCCGGCAACGACCTGGTATTTGAAATCGAGGATTCAGGCACAGGGATTCCGACAGAAAGAAGTGAACAGATTTTCAAAAGGGGCTTCACTACCAAGCAAAATGATCGTGGGCAGGGTCTCTATCTGGTTGAGAAGGCACTCAAGGACCTCGGCGGACAAATAACCCTGGGCAACAGCGACCTTGGCGGTGCACTGTTCTCTGTATTCATTCCGAAACGGGGGAGAAACTGAGATGGAATTCAGCGTATTGATTGTTGAGGATGACCCCAAGATTGCCGAAATTCATCGTCATTTTACGGAAAAGGTAGAAGGTTTCACTGTGAGTGGCATTGCCGACAGCCTCGCAGATGCTGAGAAAATGAGTGAACTGTTCAAGCCGGATTTGATCCTTCTTGATCTCTACTTCCCTGAAGGGCTGGGCACAGATATTCTTTGGCGAATCAGATCCAGACGACAGGCAACCGATGTCATCCTGATTACCGCGGCAAAGGAGTTGGAGCCTCTACAGGACGCGATGCGCGGAGGTGTGTTCGACTATATCCTCAAGCCTGTCATGTTCTCACGCTTTCAGGATGCATTAGAACGTTTTCGAGAGCACCGCCAGAAGCTTCAGGGCGAAACCAGCCTTGATCAAAGAGATATTGACCGGCTACTCCACCCTTACAAAAGTACCAACCCAGGGGAACCTGCACTGCCAAAAGGCATCGACTCATTGACGTTAAAAAAGGTCCAGGATGCGTTTGACCACCCACATCCTGATGGACTTAGCGCTGAAGAAGTAGGTGAAAAAATCGGTACGAGTCGCACGACAGCACGTCGCTATCTGGAGCATCTCACCGCAGTCGGCCGACTGAAAGCGGAATTGGTCTATGGTGCCGTTGGCAGACCCGAACGGAGATATTTTTCTGAGCATAGCTCTTAGCTTCCGCTGAACTGCATTTGAGTTGGCTCTGGTTTTCCGGGCACGCCTGAGTCATGATAGCTTGCTCCAGAAAATTCATTTCTGTTACTGCAAAGGATTCGTGAGC
>JAAXQF010000066.1 GCA_012974435.1 Desulfuromonadales bacterium
GGTGATATAGGGGGCGACATCCTTCGCGTGATGGGTCAACACCGGCAGCAGTGACAACAGATCCTTGGGGTTGCGATGGATCACCGCTTTGACGGGGGCTACTCCCTCCAGCATCACCGGTGCCAAGCTATTCGTCTTGCGCTCAAGATAGGTCTCGGCAAGCGTCTTCTCGCTGGTACCCAGGGCCTGCGCTAGTCGTTTACGACTGGCGAACAGGTTACCGACCACTCTCGCCCCCGGATAACCGGCAACGTTCTCGAACAGCACCGCCTGTCCATCGAGGGCCGCCTCATGCAGCAGGGCCGCCATCTCGAATTGAGGGTCAAAGGATTCCCTGACCCTCAACAGATCGCCATCCAGATCTGTCAGAAATTCACGCAGGTCGTTGTACGCCATGAGTGTCTCCAGTGTCCTTGGGGTTGGTCGCTATTTTCCGGTGTAACCTGATTACAAAGCGCCTTTAAAAAGAGCCTTTCGAACGCAGCCATGCCGGGTTCGAAAGGCCCCTGACGGGGCGTTGGGAACCAACAAACAAGTCTTTTATGCAATGTGCACAAGGACCTTATCGCAGGTTCCCTAGCCCGCGGGGCCTACCTTCAGGGGCTAAAGGTACTTATCGGGAAAGCGCTGCACTTCCTTGTTCACCTGGATCGAGAACCGCTGGTCACACAGCTGCCCCCGACCGAAGCGAACCTGCAGGCTGTCCGTGAACTGGTCCAGATTTGGCGACACCTGGGCTTCCACCCGCTTATAGGTGTACTTATGAAAACCGTCGTTCAGGGTACGGATGGTGAGTTCGAGGTTTTCGCCTTCGGCCAGCTCCGACAGATCGCCAACAAATACTTCCCACTTATTCATAGTCTTTCTCCAAATTTCGCTACTTGGTTAATTCATTAACCCGGTTCCCGCAGGGTATAACCCTGCGGTATCAAAGCCCGCGCGTTTAAAATTTCGTCGGGTCAAATCCATAGCTTTCCCAGTTTTTGACGACCTTGTCCTGAATCTCCTGGGTATAGACATTCTTGAAGGAGACCACGGTCGGTACGTCGTTGGTCTTGTCCCAATCCACTGGCCAGGTGCAATCAAACAACACCTTGGATCCCATAGAATGCTTACGTTCGTGGGGTGAGGCATGGGGATAGAGGGCGGTACCGACGGTGTGATCGTAGACCCGGATATCGCGCACCGGGTTACAACGGGTGCAGAAGGCGTGATAGACCTCGTCCCAGTTGTAGATATCGATGCTGTCGTCCACCACCATCACCATATGGAACCAGGGCCCCAGCTTACTGCCGAAGGCCAGTTGGGCGATCTGGGTGGCGACGCCGGCATAATTTGCTTTAACCCCCACGATCATCATGTGGTGGGTGGAACGGGGGTGCATGTAAACGCCGGTGATGGGAATGCCCTGGCTGCGCAGCAGCTTTTCCAGCTCTAGGCCCAGGGAGAAGGAGCGGAGCAACTGCCCCTCGTCGGTAGGCACGCCCATATTGGAGATGGTCAGGGTCGCATTGTTGCGGAAGGTGACGCAGTTGACCCGGAAGGTCACTCTAGGCACCCGCGGTGAGGTTCGGTAACCGGTGTATTCTCCGAAGGGTCCCTCTTCGACCATCACATCGGGCACGATCACACCCTCAAGGATGATCTCGGCGTTGGCCGGCACCATCAGGTCGTTGGTCTCACACTTGACCAGTTCCACCGGCCTACCGGCCAGCATGCCAGTCAGCTGGGTCTCGGGGATCTGCGAGGGGGCGCAGGCGGCCATAGCGGCCAAGGGAGAGAGACCGATGGCGGTGGCGAAGGGCATCGGCTCGCCACGGGGCAGATAATAGTCGTTGAGAGCCTTGCCCAGATCAGAGAAGGGGAATACGGCGCCACACAGGGTGCGGGAATCGTACATCATCTGCCGATACATGCCCCAGTTCACTTCATTGGTTTCGGGATGCTCGGTGATCACCGCGTGCCAGGTGCCGATATAACGACCGCCATCGCCCTCGTGCACCAGGGGCACGGGCAGTTTGCAGAGGTCCACTTCGTCGCCCATCCACACATTCTCTTTACAGGGGGCGGCGGCACGCTCGATCTCGACGGGTTCGATAATGTCGCCGGTGGTACGCTTAAGGTACTCCTTGGAGATCTCCGGCAAAGTCGATTCCGGGTCCATGCCCAAGGAGACCGCCATCCGCCGGTAAGAGGCCAGGGGGGCACCGAAATACTTGAACCCCGGATAATCCTTGATGTTTTCCATCAGCGGCGCGGGGGCACCCAGCTCACAGACGCGACGCACGATGGCGCCGGCCTCGTTATCCCAATCCACCTCCTGTTCGATACGCACACAGTCGCCGGTCTCCAGCAGGGCGTCTACGTATTCACGGTTGCTTGTGGGAGCATTAAATCCCAGATCTATTTGTTTTACTTTTGCGTCCACGTTAGTTTCCTCTCGAGTTTTTGTTTCTTCGTCTATGTAGCTAATTAACCGATCTTGGCAAGCAGTTTTTCCCACTTCCCCTGAGTCTTCAGAATCATCTCTGCCACTTCGCGCACCGCGCCGTAACCGCCGCGGGCCTCGGTGATATAGGCCGCGGCCTCCTTCACCTCGGGGATGGCATCCCCCACCGCGATGGGCAGGCCGACCCGATTCATCATGCTCAGGTCCACCAGGTCATCGCCGACGTAACAGACCTCCTCGTCGCAGATCCCCATATCTTCAAGGATCTCGGCGTAAGCCTCGGTCTTCTTCTTGATCCCTTCGTAGAAGCGTTCGATCTTCAGCTCCTGGGCACGGTGTCTGACGGCGCCGGACCTCTTGGAGGTGATGATCGCCACCTCCACACCCAGCATTTTCAGAGCGACGACACCCATGCCATCTTTGATATCAAAGTTGCGCGACTGCACGCCGTTGTCGTCGATAACGATGCGGCCATCGCTCATCACCCCGTCCACGTCGAGGATGACCAGTTTTATTTTTTTTATCTTTTCTGCCTGTTCCATCTCTATTCTCCTGGCAAAAGTTCCCCCGTGACTGCAGAGAAATGCCCTGCAGTCCTGTGTTTAACGGGTTTACTGTTTTTTCGGGGTTGCTACCGAAGGTTGCTGGAGCCCCTAACTGAGACCGTATTCAGCCCAACGAGATTTCACCTTGGCCAAGGTTTCCTCATCGAGACTGACCTCCACCGGCTTCACGTCCCACTCGTAAGGGATGGTGGCGTCGAGCAAGATGCGCGAGGTGATCAGCTTGTTTTCGTCGGGGTCCAGGGCGGGATCCAGCGGCGTCGAGCGCCCACGCTTGATCAGCTCGGTGCCGCGCATGGGGTCGTAACGACAGGCCAGGGCCCAGAAAACGCGTTGGATATCGTCGGCTTCGATATCCTCATCCACCACGATCACCCCCTTGATGCCATAACTGCCGGTAGTGGTAGCGATCACCGCATTGGCCACCTGGGAGGAGTGGCCTGGGTACATGGTCTTGACCGAGACCACCACCCAGAAACGACCGGCAGATTCGGGCATCACATTGACCGACTTGATCCCCGGAATACTCATCTTCGCCAGGTCGGTCCAGAGCATGGCGGTGCGGGTAAAAGAGAGCAGCATATGCACATCGGTGACCGGGCGCCCTACCGACGTGGCCCAGAGAATCGGCTTGTTTCGGTGCAGGATCTGCTTCACCTCAAGACAGGGCTTCTTGATCTCCTTATAGAGTTCGTCGGTGTAATAGCCGGTGTATTCGCCAAAGGGGCCCTCGGGCTGGAAGTTATTGGGATCGATCTCGCCTTCGAGTACGATCTCGGCGGAGGCGGGCACCGGTAATCCGGTCAGTGGCGCCTTGAGGTACTCCGTAGGCGTGCCCCGCACAGACCCCATCAGGTCATACTGGCTGGCGCCCTCATGCTGCAGCGCGCCGGCCATCATCAGCAACGGATCGCAACCGATTACCGCGGCGGCGGGCATTTTTTTGCCCAGCTTGCGGTACTTGTCCAGGATTCGCATGCCACGCTTGCCCGGCAGGATCTGCACCCCACAGCGCTTACCATCGAGCATCTGCATCCGGTAGGTCCCCAGGTTTATCTCGCCGGTCTCCGGATCTCGGATCACCAGGAAGGTGGCCGTGCCGATATACCGCCCGCCATCCTGGGGAAAGAACTTGGGCACCGGGAACATGTTCATATCGACCTGATCACCCTCGAGGATGTTCTCCAGCACCGGCCCCTCTTTGACCTCGTTGGCAGGAATGAGCTTCTCGATGGTCAGCTCCATCCACTCTTTGGCCGCCTCGCACAACGAATAGTGACTCGGCATATTGACCGACATCGCCAGCCGGCTGGCCGTGGCGAAGGCGCCGGTAAAGACGGGGGAGTCATAGCCTTTGACGTTCTCGAACAACAGCGCCGGCCCTTTCTGCTCTTCGGAGAGTTTGGCGATATGGGACAGCTCCAGGTTCCAGTCGACTTCCGCCGTGATGCGCTTGAGTTCACCCGCTTCTTCACACTTATTGATAAAATCTCTGAGATCCATCGTGGTGTTCCTTCTGTTTTTATTTTCGTTAATGTCTTATCTTAATTAACGGCGAACGGGTTGCAGGCCCGCCGGCACTTTTTAAGCTTGGCGCTTCGCGTCAGTTAACGCTTTCGCGCCTGGCCGCTGTTAATGCAGCGCCTCGACGGATTCCAGCACCGCAAAACCGCCGGCTTCTAGGGCCTTGATCACGGCTTTCATGTCTCCGGCATGGAAGCGAACGATGACTTTTTTCTCCTGCTGCTCCTGGTATAACGGCGGTTCAACCTTGCTGATGGGGTAGATCGCCTTAACCACGGCTCCGGAGCCTTCGACAAGATCGGAGATCTTGCCGATCATGCCCGCCTCAAGCACCATCGGCGCCAGAGTGACACCGCTGCGCTTCTCCCAGGCACCCAGAAAATGGGCGGCCAGACTGAAGACCTCATTGGCGGAAATGATCCCCACCACCTCGCCCTTATCGAGGACCGGGAACTGGCCCGCACCCAGTTCCCGGCCTTTTTCCAGGCAGTGCTCCATGGTGTCATCGGCATCGACAGTGGCCGGACGGCGTACCATGATGTCGCGGACCCTGAGCCGGTTGGTGAAGAAATTGAATTCGTCAACGTTCTGGGTCTTGGAAACGAAGTGGCCCGCCCGCAAACAATTCGCCCGGGTAATCAGCCCCCGCAGCTTGCGGTTATCCACTACCGGCAGTGCGTGCAGGTTGTTGTCGGTAATGAGTTGCTTTGCTTCCGAAACCAGGGTTTCGCTGGTTACCGTGATCGGATGCGGTTGCATCCAGTTACGAATGATCATGATCCTTTCTCCAAACCGTGGTGATATCCATGAGCGGTGTACAAACCAAAGTCCAAGCGGTGATTCAGCAGGCAGCTCATCCGACAGCTTTCCCGGCCATCATGCTCGCCAGGATATGGTCCATCGCCGAACCTCCCTGGATGGCGGCAGACACGCTTTCGGGCTTTTTGCTGCTCCACACCGTTTCCGGCCGTGCCTGCAAGATGAAGATATTGCCGCCTTCCGGCATGTCCTTATCGATCGCCCATTCGATATCCATCGGACAGCCGTAATGTTTCTCGATCAGCTTGCCCATATGTGCCAGTTCGATCAGCTCATCATCGGTCACCGACTGCACCTTGCGCCGCTCCTTGGGCACCTTGGACCGCTTGGAGGTCTGGGTCTTGGAATCAACCGTGTAACAGACCCGCTTGTCCGAGACCGTGCGGTCGAGCACCTCGAGGGAGACCTTGTTGATCCGAAAATTATCTGGCGTCACCTCGCCGGATACCACCGACTCGCCGAAACCGAAATTGGAATCGACAACGATCGAGGAGCGGTCACCGTTGGAGGGATTGAGGGTGAACATCACCCCGGCGGTGAAGGAGTTGGCCATCTTCTGGATACCGACACTGATGCCCACGTCCCGGTGGTCGAAGCCCATGTCCATGCGATAGCCGATGGCCCGGCCGGTATAGAGACTGGAGAAGCAGCGCCGCACATGATCAAGCACCTCATCCACCCCTCGCACCCAAAGATAAGTATCTTGCTGGCCGGCAAAACTCGCTCCCGGCAGATCCTCCGCCGTCGCGCTGGAGCGCACGGCGACTGCCGTCGCCGGCATGCAGCTCTGGACCGATAATTTGCGGTAGAACTCGGCAATTTCGTCTTCTAACTGCGTCGAAATATCCAGCAGCTCGATTTTGGCCCTGATCGTTTCGCTAACCGCTTCGAGCGTTTGGATATCGTCAGAATCGACCCCCTCCAGCAGGGCGTCGATCTCGTCGACCAGACCACTATCCTGCATGAAGTGCCGGTAACCGGCCGTCGTGATAGCAAATCCCGGCGGTACACGAATCCCCGCGTTGATCAACTCGCCCAGGGAGGAACACTTACCTCCCACCTGCTCGACCATCTCTCTTCGGCAATCATCAAACCAGACAACTAAGGGTTCATTGACGCTCATAATCTCCTCCCATGTTTTAACAAGGATCCGGTCACCCGAGATGACCGGATATTTTGGGTTAGTCGAGAATGGTGATCTCACCGGTGGAACCATTCACCCGCAGTTTCTGGCCGCTCTTGATGATTTTGGTCGCGTGGCCGGTACCCACCACCGCCGGCATACCGTATTCACGACAGACGATGGCCGCGTGGCTCATCACCCCACCGACATCGGTGATACAGGCTTGGATTTTGGAGAATACCGGTGCCCAGGAAGGCGAAGTGGTGGGGGATACCAGGATCTCCCCTTCCTGCAGCTGAGAAACCTCAGCGACGGTTCGACAGACCCGAGCGATACCTTCGACCGTGCCAGGACTGCCAGCAAAGCCTTTAAATGACTTGATGCTGTCCAGGTCATCGGTATCCTGCAGCTCGGCCCAGGATTTAAGCGAGTCGTTGGTCACCCCCCAGAGCACGATGGTGAAGGGTTCCTGAATGGTTTCGGGTTTGGTACCGACCGCAGGCTCGGGGCTCCACTCGCGGAACTTGTCCATCACCCCCTTGCGCCACTCGATCTCTTTGGGCCAGACGGCTGAACCGCGCGGTTTAACCCCGGTGGCCCAGGCGGTGACCAGATCCCACAGGGCATCCTTGATCTCGCCGCGCTTGAGGTACCAAATATCCTCCACGTCGTTAATCAGGCCGTGATCGGTCATGATCGCCCCGACTTCGCGGACCTTGTTCCAGAACACCGAATGGAACCAGTGCTCGACGTAGAACATGTGGTTTTCCACGTAGGGAAAGACCGTCTTGGCGGTGAGCAGCAGCTGGTCGAAGGTAGCCCGGTCCGCATCATTGGTGATCAGGCTGCGATACTCGGCGGTGATGCGGTCGCGCTCGTCCTGAATTGCCTTCATGGGCCGATCGATGGTTTCATTCTTATCCAGCTTGTCGATATACATAACGATGGAAGAGAGGGGAATATTCAGGTCATCGTTCCAGGACTTATCATGGTGGTACCAGCCAGTCCCGGTAGACACGTTAAACCAGGGGTAACGCGCCTTTTCAAAGGCCGCGAACCAGGTTCGCCCTGCCTCGGAGTCCTGCAGAATCCCCGCTACGTCACTCCACTGGGTCGCTGTGCGCAGGGTCTTTTGAAGATTGAGTTCAACCGCCAGACGCGCCAGTTTTTTCAGCTCCTCATCCGGCTGATACATAATGACGTCGATCCCCGAGATCATCTGAGTAACCCGCTGATCCGGAATGTCGGGAAACAGTTTTTGGCAGTAATCCATAAAGGTAACGTAGGCGGCATACCCCAGATTGAGAAACTCGAAGTGGTACTGCCAACACTGAATGCCCAGGTCGATCAGCTTGTCGTAGCTCTTGATCAGGTGATAGCCCGAAGACTCTCCCGTACCCTCGGTAACGACGCTGAGCGGCTCCAGGTCCGGCAGTGGTTTGATCTCCAAGGCCTCCAGTTCGGCGATCGTGGCCTTCATCTTGGTTTCCCAATTGGCCTCAAGCTCCGCCCAGTTTTCGTAGTAATACCCGGCTCGCTCCATGAAATGCCCGATCCGCTCCTCAACGACCTTGGGATCCTTCACCGGCACCGGCGCGATATAGGGGTAGCCGTTGATGATACGGTGATCGACCCCGAACACCGGCGGCACGGAAAAGACCCGGGTATTGTTCTGGGACAGCGCCAGAAACCAGGCTTCATCCCAGATCATATCGAAGGGGTAAACAGGTTCAGGGTAGTGCAGCCCGTCGTAGAACCAGAACGACTCCTCTTCGTACTGCTTACGCTCGGGGTCATCGGTCACGAACTGATACTGGTAGGGGTACATCCGCTCCCACCCTTCGGTTCCTGGGATGGTTTCTATCTCGTGCGGATTTGGAAATTGCCCATTCGACGTCATTATTATTTTCCTCCAGTCCGTTCCACGTTGAATTCTTACGAACCCGGTGGCGGTCTTGGTTAGTTGTCTATATGGCTATCGTGGTTTGCTGCCGAGAGGGGTGACTTCTTATCGGACCCAACCTCATACAAAATCGGATCCGAATCCCAAAGAGGATCACTAAATTGCAGCCCCTTTGTTGTGTGCGAGGCTATTCGCCCTTGGCACATCAACCCTCCGCTTCAACAGTTAAGAGAATTGCAAGGGCCAGGCCAAAACCGTGTTTCCGCTGGAGCGAAGAGAAAGAAGAAATTTGAAAAACAACCCAACAGATTGTTTAAAAAAGGATTTTTAATAAAAAAAATTGACTTTAAATCAATCAGTGTGATTTATGTCACCCTGCCGTTTGATTGGACACAGCCTGTGACAACCCGCCTCTTTATCTTTTTGATAATTCAAACTGGACTCTATAAAGTGTTATGCAAATTTGGTTAAAAGGATGTTCACTGACAATTATTAACTGAGGAGACTCCATTGGAACGCTTGGCAGATGCTAATAAAAACAAAACCGCCAGCACCTTTATCTGGGATTCGCCGAAAACAGCGGGGGCCTGCGGTGCTGCAGAGCCGGACGCTGGTCCGAGCTTTGACGATCTCACCGGCAGCCTGCGCTTCTCCCCCCGCGAGGGGCGAATCTGGCTGGATAACGAACGCATCTCCCTGGTATACCTTTCCACGCTCGGCGCCATACGCAATGAACTGATAGACCGGCTGGGGCATCAGGAAGCCCGTGGCCTGCTAACGCGCATGGGCTATATGGCGGGCACCCAAGACGCGGCATTGGCACGTAAGCTCCGGGTCCATTCGTTAAGGGATGCGTTTCTCCTTGGCCCCCAGTTACACTCGCTGCAGGGTATGGTTTGTGCAGAGCCCGTGCACATCGAGGGCGACGCGGCGACCGGGCACTTTTATGCCGAGGTGATCTGGCATAGAAGCTTTGACGCGGAAACGCATCTCGCCGCTTACGGTCACTCAGACCAAGCGGTTTGTTGGATCCAATTGGGCTACGCCACCGGGTATTCAAGTGCCTTTATGGGTCGCCCTATCCTCTACAAAGAGGTGGAATGTCGTGCCACTGGCAGCCCTCATTGCCGTATCATCGGCAAGCCCCTGGATCAGTGGGATCCCCTCGATACTGTAGAGGAGCGCCGGGCACTACAGCCGGAATTCTTTGCCAACCGTTTTGCCGCCGGCGAACTCACCTCCCCCTCGACATCGACTCACCCCGAGAACCCCTTGCTCCAAACAAGCACCATCCCCCTCGACCTAGTCGGTGCTTCACCTGGATTCAACATGACATGCCACATGCTGAAGAAGGTCGCCGATACCTCGGCCACGGTGCTGTTTTTAGGTGAAACGGGGGTCGGTAAGGGGGTCTTTGCCAAGACCCTGCATCAGATCAGTAGTCGCTCAGGCCGGCCGTTTGTCGCATTAAACTGTGCCGCCATTCCGGAAAATCTAATCGAAGCCGAACTCTTTGGCGTGGAGAAAGGAGCCTTCACCGGAGCAACCCAGTCACGGCCGGGCCGATTCGAGAGAGCCCACCGCGGTACCCTGTTCCTCGATGAAGTGGGCACCCTGACCATGGCAGCCCAAGTCAAGCTGCTACGGGCCCTACAGGACAAGGAGATCGAACGGCTCGGCGACACCACCTCACGGGTGATGGATGTGAGAATTATCGCCGCGACCAATGAGGACCTGCATGCTGCGGTCAAGGCCGGCCGCTTTCGCGAAGACCTGCTGTACCGACTCAACGTCTTTCCCATTCATATTCCGCCCCTGCGCGAGCGCAGGGAAGATATACCGATGCTTATGGACAATTTCCTTCGTCGTTTTGCTCAAGCCTACGATAAGCAGATAACCGGTTTCACTGACCTTGCCGTCGATACCCTTTACGGATACGACTACCCGGGCAATATCCGCGAACTGGAAAACCTGATCGAGCGCGCCGTGATCCTCGCAGAAGACCACCACCCCATCGACTTCAACCACCTGTTTGACGATGAAGAGCAACGGGGGGCCATGCAGCTTAAGCTGACGCCAACCGGATCGCTCCAGTCAGAGCAGCAGGCTGATGATAACGAAGAGGCTCTCCTGGATGAGGTGCTCAACAGTCAGACCTCGCTCGATGATATCGAATATCAACTGCTAGCAGAGGCGCTGAAGCGTGCCGACGGTAATCTCGCCGAAGCCTCGCGCATGCTCGGCGTTAAACGCGCCCACGCCTCTTATCTGGAATAAAGCACTGTGCCCTGGCCTGATTGGCTGGCCTAGGCGCACAGGTTGTGTCAAATGGTTGTGCACATGGCTAGGTCGCTACTTTAGAGCGACGCCAATGTTAACCTAAAGAGGAATAATCAGTTTTAGCCAGTAAGAATCCCCTTCCGGTCGATTCTCCACCTGGGTCTCATGGTGCCATTTAATGTTCGCCGACCACCCCTCCCCGGAATACATGACTTGCGGTCCTACCGCCAGGGACTGCCCCTTATTGTCGTTCTCAACCCCATTGACCTCATCATCGGTCACCTGTTTGTAGTAGAACCCCCCAACGGCCAACGTCCAGGGCCCAACTTTCTGGGCCAGCGTATAATCGACGTGAAACTCCTGGCCGGTCTTGTAGTGAGTATCATCGTTCTCCGCATTTACGGCATACATAAACTTGGCGGATGCCTCGAAACCGCTGTCGCCTAGATAGGTGACTGCCGCTACCGGTTCGGCGGACCAGTAATTGCGCCCAGTATTCGCCATATCGGCCTGGTCGTAGGAGCCGGTCGGTAAATAAAAGTCTATGCCGGTCGCCCAGTGCCAGTTCTTGCTATGCCAGGAGAGAATAAAGGGATTGATAATAATGTCTCCGAGACCCGATTTACTGTCCTCGCTTCCCATCACCCGGACATCCACATCGATCAGCGGAACCAGAACATGCCAACCCCAGTTAGCACCAAACATTTCCTGTTCCGTAATATGAATATAACGGAAGGTGTTAGCCGTGACTTTCAGATCGAAATCCGGGAGCAGGCTATCACCCTTGCCGTCGTTAAACTGATCAGCGGAATAGTAGGACGTGTAGTTGACGAAATAGCTTCCCTGCGGTGGCACCGCGCCAGCGTAAAACCCTTCGGCCCCGTTGGGATAGTGCCCTCCACCTCCCTCCGAGGCGTGGGCACTGCTCAAACCCATGCATAGGGCGCCTAAAAACACCGTCCTGCTTTTAGCGCGAGATATGGCTTTATCGATGCCAAAGAGTCTTTTTTTATTTTCTTGCATTAATTTCTCTCCTGCCCAGATTTATTCTGGTTCATTGTTATAGATTCTTGTTTCTTTATTGTTATATAAGGACTCATTCCACCGCGGCCGCGGCCTCTTCACGGGTATAGAACTTACCGTATCGCTCAAATCCAGAAATCACACTCTGCTTAATAGCAACGTCAATACGCGATGAACCGCCAAAGCCAACAAACTCTTGTGGCAGCCCATCAATAAGATGCATAGGTGCTGGCCGACCATCAGTAAAGCGCGAGAGATATAGCCTCTTGGTCTTGAGGTCGTAAAATGCCGGACGAAATCCCTGGGACCGATTATTCTCACTGATACCCCCTGTACCGGAAAACACCACATTTTCCTGAACAAGCTTTTGGTCAGCCAGACCACCCTGACTGAATCGATGGGACGTTGTCATAGTCTCTCTCCACACCAATCCTCTCCCTAATGAGAGAGCTACCACTCGACTCCTCGCTAAAACCATGAAGAAAGAAGCGCCAGCGTTCCGCTTAAAATTTCCAGTCCAATAAAGCCGACAAACAAGTGACCTTTGCAAGCATGATGCCAGCTCAATGAGAGCGACCCAAGACAACGGCAAAAAACCACAGAAGACGCTGCGTTTATCCTTGAATTAATAGGGTTAATTAGATATTGACAGGGATAAAGCGGGACCTGAATAGACGAAGAAAAGGGGTAGAGACGGCCGAAGAAGATAAAATTAGAGTGACCTATTCCACCATTTTTCCTACCCAAAATCGATCAACGCATAGAGCGTACAAATTTGGTGAAATGATAGTTCCCGGCCGAACCGAAGACAACGGTGGGAGCAGTTTGCCGCCAGGGAGTTTCAGGGCGGGGGACGGGCATTCCGTTGTACCATTAGCCCCGGACTGGCTTGCGCCATCCGATTACAACGGCGTTGGTGCACGGATACCTCGTTGATGAGTATCTGGCGTAGAATACTGCCCTGCCCAACGACCGGTACCCACATGCCCAATAAACACAACGCTGCGCGTCGACACCACTTCCCGAAGATGAAATTCAAGGTAACGAACTGGGCCGAGTATGTGGCGGGGCTTCGCTGGCGGGGTAGCCTCACCTTGTGGGTAACCGATGAGACCATTGCCAACTGGCAGGCGGCACCGCGTTTGACACCTGGCGGTCAAGCACGCTATTCCGATAGTGCGATAGAGACAGGCCTCATGTTGCGGCGGCTTTTCATTTTCCGCTGCGCCAAACGGAAGGATTTATGAACTCAATTGTAGAACTGCTGGATCTCGCAATTGAAGTACCGGATCACACCACATTTAGCCGGCGCGCTACGACGCTGCCCTCGGTTTCTCCAGGCCGCTTGCCTGAAAGTCCCATACACCAGCTGATCGATAGCACGGACCTGAAAGTCTATGGCGCTGGCGAATGGCTGCAGGAAAAACACAGCGTGCGAGCGCGCCGCACCTGGCGCAAGCTGCATCTGGGCGTCGATGCCAACACCGGCATGATAGGGGCTTCAACACTCACCGAGCAGGATAAGGGTGATCCGTCACAGGTGGGGCCATTGCTCGATCAGATACCCGGTGCAATTGAAAAGGTGACGGCAGACGGCGCCTATGATGGGGCAGCGACTTATCAGATAGTAGAGAAACGAGGCAAGGACATCACGGTGGTGATTCCGCCGCCGGTCACTGCTGTCCTCAGCGACGCTTCCGAACTGGCTCCCTCCCAACGGGACGGTTATATCACCTCACTTGCAGCAAACGGACGGTTGGGCTGGCAGAAGGAGACCGGCTATGGCCAACGGTCGCTGGCGGAAACCGCCATGGGACGATACAAGGCGATCATCGGACCGCGGATGCGAGCACGTTGCCTGGATGGTCAATGCACTGAAGCTGCCATCGGTGTGGCGGTCCTCAATCGCATGCTGGAAGCGGAACGCCCGAAATCCGTTCCAGTGTGCAAAAAAGGGCATAGGGCTTGTATATAAGGCCAAATGCCGCCCTGTTCTTATCCGTACACCAACGCCGAGCGAATGGGGGTGACGTTCGCGAAAACAATCTCGACTCAGCTGGGGCTCAATCCGCCTGCGTTGCGGTAATCGCTCAGGGGATCTCAACGCCCTGGCGTTGCAGTAGTTCTATTAGGCGAATCAGGGGCAGCCCCACCAATGTGTTGGGGTCGTCTCCTTCAAGTTTTTTGAATAGGCTGATTCCTAAACCTTCTGATTTAAAGCTACCTGCGCATTGATAGGGCTGTTCGCGTTGCAGGTAGCGTTCGATTTGCGCCTCGCTGAGCTTTCTGAAGTGGACCTTGAAAGGATCGCAGAGAACGTCAGAGCTTCCTGTGGCGCTGTTGTGCAGGCAGAGTCCGGTATAGAAGGTGATAGTCTGGCCGCTAGATGCGCGCAGTTGTGCGGTGGCGCGGTCGTGACTCAGGGGCTTGCCAATGATGCGGTTGTTGAGGACCGCGACCTGGTCCGAGCCGATGATCAGTGCGTCGGGGTGGTCGCAGGCTATAGCTTCGGCTTTTGCCTGGGCCAGCCGTTGTACCAGCGCTACGGCAGACTCTCCGGTGGCGGCTGTTTCGTCTACATTGGGTGCTTGGCAGACAAACGCTAGCTGCAGTTTCTCCAGCAGGGATTTTCTGAAGGTTGAGGTTGAAGCGAGTACCAGTTTGGGCATTGCTGTTATCCAGATTCACGTTGCAGATCGAAACAGATTCTAAAGTAATCTTTTTCCTGATTACCTACAAAACTCAGCCATTTTTCAGAGCCTATACTTTACATACCGAGAATGGGTGAGGCTGACATAATGAAAAACAAAAACAACAGTTCCACGTCCTGATCGGTCTAATGGGCTATCTGGTTAGGGAACCTGCGAATAAGTCCCCAAGCGTTTCTGCAAGCGCCTGAAGCGAGTTGAATTTAGGCGCAGTCAGCAACTAATGGCCGTAGTCCTTAGTAATGAC
>JAAXQF010000528.1 GCA_012974435.1 Desulfuromonadales bacterium
AAACGCGCCAGTCTTGCGTCTTCACTGGCAAAAAAGGCGGCTGCAACACGGCGCTCCGCAGCGATCAGGTCGACCCGTCTTGCCACGATGTCTGCTGGTATGCCGGCAGGGATCGGTGGTGGCACAGCCACCAGTGCATCGGCAGTTTCGAGCTCCGCCGAAGGGTAACGACTCAGCAACACCTCCAGCGCCCGGAGTATTTGTTCGTGGGCACTGCGAACAAGCCGCACGGCCTCTTGCGCACTGGCCAAGTCGGCACCCGTGAGGTAAACATTCTGCAATGGCAGTTGGCCGACTTCATGCTTGGCCTCGACGAGCACCAGGATTTCTGAGAATATCTTAACCGCTTCTTCTGCCAGTTCGAGCTGGAGTCGCGTTTCTATTGCCAGGAACCAGGCCCTGGCGGTGATCGCCGCCATTGATTGGCGCGCGAATTCGAAATCCGCCTCGGTGGCCGCAAGCGCCTCTTCACCGGCGCGTGCCCGTGCACGGAGCTTGCCCCACACATCCGCTTCCCAGCTGACGAATGCCGTCGCGCTATAAGTCTCCGTAGGAAGTGCGTAACCCGCATACATGCGGCTCACGGAACGGGTACCATAATCCCCACCGACACCTACCATGGGCGACAACGAGGCGGCAGCAAGCCGCGATATCGCGGAAGCCCTTTCGACCTGGGTGGCAGCAAGACGCAGGTTGAGATTGTTTTGCAGCATTTCTTCAACCAGTGCCTCGAGCTGCTCGTCTCCAAATGCAGCAATCCAGCCGTCATCGACCTTGCCATTGTCTTCTGCATCTGAAGCCCACTCAGAGGGAACCTGTGTCGTTGATGGCAAGGCCTCTTCTGTGATTTCGGATTGGGTAGGGGCCTGTTGCAACGCACAGGCGCTCACCAGGAAACCAATCGATGCTAAAAGCAGAATAACCGGGATGGGTCGAGATGGAAATATACGGGTCATCAGATCGGATTCACAAAATTAAGGATGCTTTCCATGCGCAGCATGACTTTCCTGATGACATGAATCGCCTCAAATTTTTCGGAGTAGACAGCCGCAGTGCCTATAGCTCCAGTTGGGAGCCTTTTCGTCAATGATTCATCTTCGAGTTTAATCCGGACCGGAAAACGCATCGGGAAAAGCTGTCTTGGGGCAATCAGCTGTGCCGATGGAAGTTGCTGGCCAAGTGCTATGTCCCCAAAAATGTATTCCACTTCGCCCTTGAAAACTTCTCCGGGGAAAACCTTGAACACCAATTCAACTGCCTGTCCGGGCTCTACATACCGGGAATGAATCTGGTGCAGGAGAACTATGACTGCGCCTGCATCGTCCTCGACAAATACGCCGGCCGGAGTTCCTGGTGCCCTGCTACCGGGCCGCAATACCAGGTTGGTCAGGTAACCGTTCGATGGTGCGCGGACCGCGGTTTGTTCAAGATTGAACAAGGCATTGTCCAGTTGCGCCTGCAATCCATCGGATTGGGCCGTAAAAGCTTCGAGTTCATACAGGCTGCCAGCGTCACGGCTGGCCAGCTTTTCAGACTGCTCAACCCTCTGTGTTGCCAGGGCGAGTTGTGCTTGTAGCCCGTCAACAGCCGCCTGGTACGGCCTCGGGTCGATCTGAAACATCACATCACCGGCCTGCAGCGGCTGGTGGGTTTTGACGTTGACTTCGGTCACCTCCCCTACCACATTGGGCACGATTGCGATCGTACTGCGCCACACGAGGCCCGGCCCGCTTGGAGCATAAAAGCTCAACGGGACGAACAGCACGAAAACTAAAAGCAGAATAAACAACAGGGGCGATAGTTTGGTCCACAGGTTCAGCGGAATGACCTTGAGCTTGATCAGCAAAACCAGCACTGCCAAATACACCAGCGTAAGAACAACAATCATATCTGAGTTTCCCGTATTTCAGTTGCTTGATGGCACGCAAGACCTGTCAATTTTTCAAGTCCTTTTGCTCTACTATTTGGTGTGTTCAATGACAGGCATGTTGAGCCATTAGAAGTAATGCATATCTTGTGCTACATTAAAAAGATACACTAAATACGAATCACTTTCATTAGTCCTGTCTAATTTTTGACTCCCATTGCAATTAGTCACCCTCAATACGGTACGGAGTCTGTGAGTAGCCATGACAGGGCTAATAAATCTTTCTTATTCAGTAATCGTTTCAACCACCAGAATCGAAATCAATCAGGAGTGAAAGGATGTTCAACATCAAGATCAGCGGCGTAGTTGCCGTGGCATGCCTGGCCGTCGCCGGCTGCTCACCGGCCGATGCACCGGATTCCTCGGCTGCGGCGCCTGCCGCCAAGGCACAACAAGCATCATCAAATTCGGTGCTGGCAAAAGACCACTTCCATCCCAAGGGCAAGGAGCCCTCCGAGCACACCAAGCGCATCCTCACAGAGGCCCGGTCAGATCTGCCACTTAGTGACAAGCGCGACTTCGAGGAGTATGCGAAAGGCTTCATTGCTGCGCCGGACTCGAAAATTATCATGGCCGATGCCGGCCATG
>JAAXQF010000529.1 GCA_012974435.1 Desulfuromonadales bacterium
GATGGAAGCAGATAAAAAAGCTATAGAGACTTAACTTATTTTTTCAGCCTTTGTCTGTGTTCAACAATCATCTTTCGGGTTGTTTTTATGCGATTCTATAACCCAAAAAAATGTTTAACGCAGAGGAGCAAAGAGCGCAAAGGGGAAATGCTTCAAAGTTTTAAAAATGGCTCAATTCTGACTGTTGTTCTCTGCATCTCCGCGTCTTTGCGTTAATAAATAACCTGAGTTTGCCTTGCTTTTGTTTTGGTTATAGGTCCGTTTTTTTATCTCTTGAAAATCATTTCTGCCACATAGTTTAAAGCGTCAAGTCCGCTTCGCCATTGCACATCTTCTCGCGAAGTGCGTTGATGTTGGCATTTTCAAGATATTCTTCGAAGCCCATAACACGATCGATAACGCCCCCTGGAGTGAATTCAACGATCCGGTTGGCAATTGTCGAGACGAACTTATGGTCATGGGATGTAAAGAGGATAATTTCGGAGAAGTTGATCAAGCTGTTGTTGAGAGCGGTAATTGATTCCAGATCGAGGTGGTTGGTCGGCTCGTCGAACATCAGCACGTTGCCATTACTCAGCATCATCCTCGAAAGCATGCAACGAACCTTTTCTCCACCGCTGAGAACGCTGGTCTTTTTGGTCGCTTCGTCGCCGGAGAAGAGCATGCGGCCGAGAAAGCCTCGTGCGAAGCTCTCTCCCTCGTGTGGAGGGTACTGGCAAAGCCATTCAATCAGGTTCAAGTCGTTTTTAAAGTAGGCGCTGTTCTCTTTGGGAAAGTAAGAGTTGGTAATCGTTATGCCCCAGCGGAAGCTGCCGCTGTCGGGCTTGATCTCCTCGGCAAGAATTTGCATTAGCGTGGTTTTTGCAACGCTGTTGCCACCGACGAAAGCGATTTTATCATTTTTATTGACGATCAGGTCCAGGTTGTCGAGAACTTTGACGCCGTCGATTGTTTTACTCAGCCCCTTGATCTCCAGAATGATATCACCACAGGGGCGTTCGGGTTTAAAAACAACAAAGGGGTACTTACGCGAGGAGGTGGGCAGCGCTTCAATGTCAATCTTGTCGAGCAGCTTTTTCCGCGAAGTGGCCTGCTTGGCTTTGGAGGCGTTGGAACTAAAGCGGGCGATAAAGTCCTTAAGCTCACTGGCCTTGTCGCTGGCTTTTTTATTCGCATCTTGCTTTTGTTTAAGAACCAATTGACTCGCTTCGTACCAGAAGTCGTAGTTGCCTACGTAGGTGCGAATCGTGCCGAAGTCAATGTCAGCGATATGGGTACATGCCTGGTTCAGGAAATGCCGGTCGTGGGAAACGACGATGAGAGTGTTCTGAAAACGGCCGAGAAAATCCTCCAGCCATTTGATCGATTTGAGGTCGAGGTTGTTGGTCGGCTCATCGAGCAACAGAACATCAGGGTTGCCAAACAGTGCCTGGGCCAAAAGAACGCGAACCTTTTCGCCGCCTTCGAGCTCTTTCATCTTCTTGTGACGTAGTTCCTCAGGGATACCCAGACCGTTAAGTAACACGGCGGCCTCAGACTCTACCTCGTAGCCGTTCATATCGGAAAATTCAGCTTCCAACTCACCTGAACGAACACCGTCCTCCTCGGTGAACTCACCTTTGGAGTAGATCGCTTCACGCTCGTTCATAACGGAGTATAGTCGTTCGTGGCCCATGACCACCGTATTGAAAACGATCTCTTCGTCAAAAGCGAATTGATCCTGACGCAAAACAGCCAGACGTAAACTTTTACCTATGCTGACTTCACCTTTGTCGGCGTCTATATCTCCTGCAAGGATCTTGAGAAAGGTCGATTTACCGGCGCCGTTGGCACCGATCAGGCCGTAGCAGTTGCCGGGAGTAAATTTGATATTAACGTTCTTGAAAATGGTCCGTTTGCCGTACGCCAAACAGATATTTGAAGCACTGATCATGGGGTCTATTGTTCCTCGAAATAAGCGGAGTAGAAAAAATAAAAAACCACAGGGGCATAACCCCGTGGTTTAGCGCTGCAAATCTATATCACTCTTCCTGTGGACAGGCAACGCTTTTCAGGCTTTTCTGTTATAGAATCGGAACTTAATTGATGAAAAGAGGTTCAGGGCTCGGGGTTAAGGGGTAAGGGTTCGCCAGCCCCCAGACCCCGGTCACCGCCTCTTGGTTCTCTTTGTCGCCACCGCCTCCCAGGGGTTGTCCGGCCATGGATGCTTGGGGTAACGACCTTTCATCTCTTTTTTGACATCCGGGTAAACGGTATCCCAAAAACTTTTCAGATCTTGTGTCACTGCTAATGGTCGACCAGCCGGAGAGAGCAGGTGGATGACGACCGGGATACGATCTTCTGCAAGCTTGGGGGTTGCAGCCAGCCCGAACAGTTCCTGAAGTTTGACGGCCAGAACCGGCAACTCCCCTATCTTGTATTCGATCCTGATTTTTGACCCGCTCGGAACCTCCAGCCTCTCCGGAGCCGATCGGTCTAGCATCTGCAATTTCTGCCAGCCGATTCTGGCTTT
>JAAXQF010000069.1 GCA_012974435.1 Desulfuromonadales bacterium
GAATGCAGATGAACAGCGCAGATTCTACAAGTTTAAGAATTTCCTCTACAAAACAGTCAAGATTTAGTGCGTCGTAACCTGCAGAACTAAGCGGAAAGCTTGACATAAAGCATATTTTGTTTATATTGGAATATAATAATTAACATAAATTAAGCTTCTGTCAACGCCGACCCTTTCGCGAGGAGGGCTACGGAAAGCCTTGGATCTTGTCTCAAGATAGCCGGGTTGCCAGAAAGGATTCGGGTTTGCCGAGCTCATTCTCGGCACCCGGCTTTTTTGTCAGATAAAAATCGGGTGTGATAAACGTGCTCAGGGCCTTTAGCAAAAGTCTGATCAGCAAGTACATCCTCAGAACCGGTATCGTACTGCTGGTCACGATCTCGCTCTTTGCCTTTTTCAATATCAGCACTCTCAAAGAAATTTTCCTGCAGGACGCCAAAGACGATATTGAAACCGTTAGTGAAATCATTCTGCACACGACGCATTTTCAAATGTTGAAAGACAATCGTCCGCAAGCCTACGAAATGATCAATGAGGTCTGTTCCCATGAAAAAATAGATCGCATACGATTATTCAGTACCGCCGGGTATGTCCACTTTTCGACCTGTGAAGAGGAAATCGGCAAAAGACTCGAGGAGATCAATACTCCCTGCGAGGAATGCAACAGCGAGGTGTTTCTCCCTTCCAATCATCCCCTGGGAGACAGTCGGAGAATTTTTCATAACGCCTCAGGAGAGGAGATCTTAAGCGTTACGACCGAAATCCGCAACGAGCCAAGTTGTTACACGGCGGCTTGCCATGTTCATCCTCCCGATGTCAAGGTCCTCGGCTTTCTTGAGGTGCAAGGCTCTTTGGCTAACATTGGTGTTCAGGCCAGCTCTTATCGTAACAGTATAGCGACCTTTGGCATCACTCTGTTGCTGCTGGTTATTGTCTGCCTGAGCTGGATGACTCAGAGTTTGGTTGTTCATCCGGTTCACGATTTACTGTTGCACGCTCAAAAGGTTTCGAACTTGGAGCTCGACAGTCAACTGCAGCTGAAATCAAACGATGAAATCGGCGAGCTCTCCGAAGCGTTTAATGACATGACGCTGAAATTGAAAGAAACACGTGACGAAAATCAAGAGCTGACAGAGACTCTTGAGGCCAAGGTTATCGAGAGAACAGAACAGATTGCCAACGTCAGTGATCAGCTGGTTCGCTCGGAAAAACTGGCTTCACTCGGTCAACTGGTTGCCGGTATTGCACACGAGATTAACAACCCACTGGCCGGTATCCTGATGTTTGCCAATATGTTTGCCGAAGACAAAAGGCTTGAAGATTCACAACGTGAGGATGCCTTGACGATTGTGCACGAGACGAACCGTTGTGCCGATATTGTTAAACGCTTACTCGACTTCTCACGTACATCGATACCCGATAAGCGCCTCAGATCTCTTTCCGCGATCATGGAGAGCACCCTGGCTTTGGTGAGTCATCACGCCAGCGTCAATGATGTCGAAATTATACGACATTACGGTGTCAACCTGCCGGAGATCGAAGTTGATCCGACTCAGATGGAGCAGGTGTTTATCAACCTGCTGGTCAATGCCTGTCATGCCATGCCTCTGGGGGGACGCATGGCCATTATCATGCGTGCAGATTTGAAACGCGACCGCCTGATTACGACCATAGAGGATACCGGGCAAGGGATTTCTGATGAGAATCTCGGTCGAATTTTTGACCCGTTTTTTACAACCAAGAACCAGGAACTTAATGGTGTTGGCGGGACGGGGCTGGGCTTGTCAGTTTCATACGGTATTATCGAGAATCATGGTGGTCAGATCCTGGTGCAGAGCTCGGTAGGTCACGGAACGGTTTTTACTGTTGAATTGCCGATCTCCTCGTTGCAGCGTACCGCAGAAGATAATTTTATTACTGATCAGAGTGCTTAAACAGCATTGCCGAAAATGTAAGAGCGCCAGTTTACGGTTGTAACGCATGGTGTAATGATTTCCAACGATCAAGAGGGTTTTATGAATAAGGTGATGGAACGGATTCTGGTTGCTGATGATGATGCGGTTATCCGCGAAGGTTTGCGTAGGATTCTGACGACAGAAGGCTATGACGTTGAGACGGTCAGTAACGGCCGGGCCGCCCTGGACCGTCTGGACCAGGAAAATTTCAATCTGTTGATCACCGATCTAAAGATGCCGGGGATGAGTGGCTTGGAAGTGCTGCAGGCCATAAGAATCTGTCAGCCGGAGCTGCCCGTGGTGCTGATCACCGGGTATGCGGCGATCGATAATGCCGTAGAGGCCATGAAGAATGGAGCGACCGACTACCTGTCAAAGCCTTTCGGCAACGATGAAATTATCAGTAAGGTAAAGAATGCCATGGAATCGAGGGCCGTACTCATCGATGATCTCTGTTTGTGGAGGGAAATGAGCGAGACACATGGCTTTGATCAGCTGCTTGGTGACAGTCGCGAGATGAAACGCCTTTATCAACGAATCATGCAGGTGGCCCCTACAGACAGCACGGTCATGATCAGTGGCGAAAGTGGTACGGGTAAAGAACTGGTCGCCAGGGCCATTCATACTCACAGCCCACGGCGTTCACAGCCTTTTGTGGCGATCGATTGTACTGCTTTGGCAGAGACCCTCCTGGAAAGTGAACTGTTCGGACACGTGAAAGGTTCCTTTACCGGGGCGATCCAGACCAAGCGCGGTCTTTTTGAGGTTGCTGAAGGTGGTACCCTGCTTCTCGATGAAGTGGGTAATCTCAGCCTGTCGACCCAGGCCAAATTATTGCGTGTGCTCCAGGAGCGTGTGGTCACCCCCATCGGCGGCACCACGCCGCTCAAAATCGATATTCGCCTGGTCGCGGCAACCAACGCGAACTTGAGGGATAGGGTCGCAGAAGGAACCTTCCGTGATGACCTTTTCTTTCGCCTCAATATTATTCCGATCGAATTGCCACCTCTGCGCGAGCGCAAAGGTGATCTGATGCTTCTGGCGAGCCAGTTTCTCAAGCGTTTTTCTGAGGAGAATGGCAAGGAAATCAGAGGCTTCAGTCCTGATGCGATTGAGCAACTGGAGAATTATGGCTTCCCCGGGAATGTACGTGAACTGGAAAACCTGATTGAACGTGCCGTTGTCCTCTCCCAGTCCGATCTCCTTCAGCGGCAGGACCTGGAGTTGCCGGGAGACGATGGCCAGCTTGCCGCTGTCAATGATAATGCGGTTCCATTTGACGCGAATGAATTGAAAGCGCGTAAACAGCAACTCAGGGAAGAAGCGGTTGTGCCCCTGGAACGCGCTTTCTTAATCAGCGCCCTTGATCGAAACGATTGGAATATCACTCAGGCGGCTCGGGAGGTCGGCATGCAAAGACCGAATTTTCAGGCCATGCTGAAAAAACAGGGCATCAGCGTCCGCATGCGAATGGTTGAATAGGTCACCCTCCTCCTCTTCTCCTCCAGAAACGAACAATTATACCCTTCAGTCAGTGGCAGACCTCGCCTCGCATTGCCTCTTGTCCGTGTCGTCATAAGTGAATATATAAATAACATCACGCCGTATATTTCTTTTATACACCAAAACCTTTATTTAAAACTCCTTGTCATTTAAGTAGTTACAAGATTTGCCTGCTGCCAATTGAAGCGATGCTTGTCCCTGCGCGTATATTTAATTTATACGATCTACCTCTCCCTGTAAGCGTAATCTCCACCTTTGAAAACAAAATAACTCAACAATAACGGTATCTTGAGTGAATAATTAGATTTTACTAAAGTTGTGGCATGGCCGATGCAATAGTTATATCTCAAGGAATGGATGTTAACGAACAAGGAACAGGAAGGAGGCCGTTATGAAAACGATGCAGATGTTGATATCGATGGTGGCTGGCAGCGCTTCTGCTGCTTATGCGGCAGTGGGCTCACATAATGAGGGAGCAGGGGTTCTGACCTATTTCTTCATCGGTTTCTTTGCCTTGATTATTATCTCCCAACTGGTGCCGGCAATGATTCTTTTCTTCAGTCTGGTCAAGGGAATCTTCTCTCGCCCAGAAAAGACCTCGGTAAAAGTCGATTAGATGGGACCGGCCCTTTTGCATGTGGCAATTGGGCCTTTGGCAGGAGAAGGAAACCATGATGAACATGCCAGGACTACTCATCGCAGACGAAGACGTCATCACAAGGAAACGTATGGCGGACTTGTTCATTAATGCCGGTTATCAGGTCACAGTGACCAATACGGCAGCCGGAGTCCTCTACGGTATTCTCAAGAAGACCGCCCAGGTTGTTTTGATCAGCACCCGGTTTGACGAGATGCTGGCGACAGAATTGATTCCGATTCTGAAGAAGTGCAATCGTAACCTGACAATTATTCTGGTGGCCAGCGAATTACCGCTGACACTGATCCGCAAGGCACGCAGCGAAGGGATTTTTTATCATGCCCTCAAACCGACTCGTCCCGGTGATGAAGAGGAGTTGCGAGAAGCCGTTAAGTGCGCCTTTGAAAAAGTGACGCATGCCCCTGAAAGTGAATGGTTGCAATAGGGAGATAACCCAAAAGGATGGAGGAGATCATGAAAACAGTGAAAAGTACAGGAATAGGAACCTTGATGTTGATGTTGGCCAGCCCGGCTCTTGCCGTAGATACGACCACAACCTACTCCAGTGGGATCCTGGTTGGTATCTTCCTGGGCTTCTGTGCACTGGTTGTTGTTGTGCAGTTAATGCCGACGATCATGCTGTTGGTCGGTTTTGTCAAAGGCCTGATCAAAGGGACAGATAAGAAGGCCAGTCATCATGCCAGCAAAGGCTAATCTCTGCCGGATTAAAACCCTAGAGGATGAAAGGAGAAGGCTATGACCAGCCAGATACTCGACAGCATAGTTGAAGTTCACAAAGTTTACACCCTGGTGGATTTTTACCAGTACATCAAGGGCATCGAATATCTCATCTGTATTGCTTTCTTTATCGGCTTTCCAATGTTCTACAAGTACCTGAATGAGAAGCCCGAAGAGCTTGGCAAATGAGAATGCCGTCAGGTACTCAAGGAAAAGGAGAGAGAACCATGAGCGCTAAGCAGATTGTGATTACCTTGATGACGGTGTTGGCGATTGTAGCGGCTAGCTCTTTGGCGCTTGCCGCTGAAATGCCGGAGCAGGCGACTCTTGACTCCATGGCCGTTCTGTTTGAAGGCGTTGAGTTCGATCACGCCATGCATACCGACCTGGGTGAGGATTGCTCAGCCTGTCATCATCATACGACCGGAACCGGAACAATTGACGAGCGGTGTATTCGCTGTCATGCAGACAGTGATGAAGTTGCTACTGTTGGTTGCCGTGATTGCCATCTTGTCAACCCGTTTTCAGCAGAAAATATCAACAAGGAAGCTCTTGATCGTTACCAGTTCCATATCGATACGCCCGGACTGAAAGCGGCCTATCATTGGAACTGCCTCGGCTGTCATGAAGAGATGGATGGACCGACAGATTGCCAGGATTGCCACGCCAGAACGCCGGAAGGCGACGACTTCTATCACAAGAATGCTTCGGCGACGGGCAAGAGCGGCCATTGATAATGGTCTGGGTTGAGCTGTTAATTATGGAATCAAGATTTTCACGATAAGGAGAGTCGTTATGAGTGGAATTAGTCGACGGAGATTTCTTGCTGCAAGCGTAGCAGGATGTGCCGCCACAACCCTGGCCGGACCGAAAAAGGCCCTGGCGGCCGGATCCTTTACCGGCTATCCGGATGGCATGGGAGTGCTGGTGGATCTGACCCGTTGCATCGGTTGCCGTAGTTGCGAGGCGGCCTGCAACAAAGAGCAGAACCTGCCTGCTCCCGAAAAGCCATTTGATGACAAGTCGGTTTTTGATGAAACCTTTCATGGTGGCAAGCAGAAGCGCAGACCTGATGAGAATGCCTACACCGTGGTCAATCGCTACAACCCTGATGGTAGTGACCCTCTCTACCGCAAAGTGCAGTGCAATCATTGCAATGAGCCTGCCTGCTTGAGCTCCTGCTTTGTCAACGCCTACACCAAAACCAAGGAAGGCGCAGTGGTCTACAACCCCAATGTCTGTGTCGGTTGTCGGAACTGCCTGATCGCCTGTCCGTTCAGTATCCCGGGGTACAGCTACTCCAGTGCCTTTGATCCGGTGGTTAAAAAGTGCATCTTCTGCCACGAAACTCGGCTGAAGAATGGATTGCCTCCGGCATGCGTCGATGTTTGTCCCCAGGAAGCTTTGACCTTCGGCAAGCGTAAAGAACTGATCAAAATAGGTCATCAGCGCATTCAGACCCATCCTGGACGTTATGTGGATCACCTCTACGGTGAAAAAGAGTTGGGTGGCACCAGTTGGATGTATTTGTCTCCCGTCAATTTTGACGAGGTTGGCTTCGATCCGAACCCAGGTAATGAACCGATCATTAATAATGTTAAGGATTTTCTCGGCACCGTACCGATGGTATTGGCGATTTGGCCGGCCATGTTTACCGGCTTCCATCTTCTGGCAAAGAAGAAAGAGCATGCTGAGCATAATCAAGACACCGAGAAGCAGCATGATGATGAAGGAGGCGACCAATGAAAAGCCTGATTGGATGGGGTGTTAAACCGGTTGATTCACACGTCAACAAAAAAACTGACCACAAATGGTCCTTGTTCCGTAAATTGATGTTTGGTCTGACTCCAGGTCAATACCTTGGCCAGGCCCTGCGCAATCCTTTCAACTGGATCTTGGGAATTATCTTCGCCATCGGCCTGCCGTTGATCGCCTATCGGTTCATGTTTGGCCTCAGCGTGGTCACTCACGCCTCCAATGATTATCCCTGGGGGCTCTTCCTCGGCTTCGGTCTCTTTGCCATGGTGCCGCTCTCGGCTTCCGGCTTCATGCTTGGCACGGCGGTTGAAATCTTCGGCCGCCACGATTTTGAGCCGATCGAGAGACTGGCGCTGCTGAACGGCTTACTTGGTTATCTCTTTGCTGTTATCTACCTGGTGGTTGATCTTGGTCAGCCCTGGCGGCTGCCTTACCCGATGGTGGTTTCCTTCGGACCGGCCGCAGTGCTCTTCCTGGTGGCCTGGCATGTGGCGACTTACCTATCCGTTCAAGTTGCCGAGGTTTCGGTTTCCTTTTTCGAGTGGATTGGCTGGCTCGGCGGCAAACGCTTTATCCGGCGCATTGCGCTCGGTCTGACCGTCTCCGGCATCATCCTCTCGACCTTGCATCAAGGTGCTCTGGGGGCGCTCTTTAACTACGCGCCAGGCAAGGTGCACCCGCTCTGGTATTCGGGGTCATTCCAGTGGATTTTTTTCTTCTGTTCGTCGATCCCGGCAGGCCTCTGCATGGTGATTGCTGTCAGCACTGTCGTTAAGAAGACCATGGCCTGGCGTTGTGATGATAACTTCAACGAAAACCTGGATCGCTGTACTCTCGGTCTGGCCAAAGGTGCGAGCCTGGCGTTGATCACTTACTTGGCGATCAAGCTGATCGGTATCGCCCATGATAACGAATGGGGTTACCTGGCAACCGGATGGGGTGCCTGGTTCCTGTTCGAGATGGCTGTGGGTGTCGTCCTGCCGATTATCCTGTTTGCCTATGCTGTTCGTCATAAGGTCGTTGCCATCGCCAGGGTTGGTGCTTTTGTGACAATCTTCGGGATTGTTCTCAACCGGCTGAATACGGCACTGATTGCCTTTAACTGGAACCTTTATCAAGAAGTTCCACATATCTTTGAGGTAATTATCGCAGTGACCATCTTTGCGATCTACGTGGTGGTCTATCGCTTCATCCTTTATCGCCTGCCGATCATCTTCTCATGGAAAGAGCAGCCACAAGAAGCTCTCGCTGCTGAAGCTGCAAGGCCGGCCCCGATCAAGACTTCAAACGCTCCTATCGGAGCCATGTACCGCAAGATCGATTAAACGATGGCCACGGAGTTTTATAAAAACCCCGTGGCTACAAGGTCAGGCTAAGGAGAATCGCCATGTTGAGCAGCATAAACAGCCGCGCTATCGTTCCGGTCGCCTGCGCCGTCACCGGCTTTGTCATCGCCTGTTGTGTGCTCCTGTTTACCTTTGTAAAGGATGATCTCATCAGGGGCGAGATTCACCATGCGGCCGACCTGGCTGATACCGTCATCAAATCAACGCGCTACGCGATGTTGCATGATGACAGAGAAACCTTAAGGAATATTATCAGTAGCATCGGCGACCAGAACCAGGTTGAGCATGTCAGAATCTTCAACAAGAAGGGGCTGATCATGTTCTCCCGGGAGCAAGGGGAGCTGGATAAGTTTATCAACAAGTCGGCCGCCGGTTGTAACGAATGTCACGCCGAAGAGAAGCCGAAAAGCAGTCTCGGCACCATGGCACAGGCCCGCCAGTTTACCAACAAAGAGGGCAAGGATGTCCTTGCTATCACGGCACCTATCTACAATGAACCTGAGTGCTTCAATGCCGCCTGTCATTTTCATACGAGTGAGCAGAGCCTGCTGGGAACCCTTGATATCGGCGTTTCTCAGGATCCTCTCAAACAGACTTTAGGCCAATTGCAAAACCGCATGATCGTCTTTAGCGGCATGATTCTGATTCTAACCGTTGGAGCCGTTTGCGCTCTCCTGTATCGACAAGTCTTTTTACCAATCAAGCAACTTGCTGACTTTACCGAAACTCCTGCGAATGGTAGATTGGGCGAAGATTTTCCCGAAGTGAGTGGTGACATTGCCCGACTGGCAAGATCTTTTCAGGAGATGACCAACCGGGTCCATGAGCTCGAAACTCAAGCGTCACCCAAGCCAGGCGACGGCTCTTGATAAGATGCGCCACGTCGAATTTGACTCTGTTTAACCATTCTGCCACGTGGCAGAAGGAGCCGACAATGAGCCAGGTGCAGTCAAAGCCCGAAGAACAGTCAGTGCCGGGACGCGAAGACCTGCGGCTCAGGATCGAGACGCGTATCCGTAAGCTGGAAAGAGCTTCCGGTAACGGGCTCTGGTCGATGGTCTGCTTCCTGCTGGTCAGCTTCGCGGCCTTCGATGGGTTTTCCTTCCTGCCCGAACTCAGCACAGAGATGCGCAGCCTTCTTGGCACGCCGCCCCCGGCGGAAATGATCAGCCTGGCCCTGGTCGTCTATGCCTTTTCCGGGATCGTCCGCACTCTTGCCCGTATGAGTCGCAACATCAAACCTTACCTCGGTCTGATGCACGCCGCGTTCTTCGCCGCATTCTATGCCTTCTATCATTTGTCGGGGGCGTTACAGGATAACTTCTGGGCGGTTTTCTTTGCCGGGATCAGTGTGATGGGGCTGGAGAACTATTACCTCTGGATGCACAGCAACGCCGCCCTGAACAAGGAACGTGAGTTGCTCGCGAGTATGCAGGAGAAGGGAGCGGAACAATAGGGCCGAGAGAAAGCTAAAGCTCGCGGTGTTGTCTTCGGGGCGAAGCCAAAACTTACATCTCAAGAGATAATCGAGCTTCTAAATGATTACGAAACGCCAGGTTGCAGTAAACGTGAAATTGCCGAACATTACGGCATCAGCACATCCTCTGTATACCGTCTGTATTATGAGAACAGGCTGGCATTGTCTTCATGAACACAAAAGGCCACCCGACGTTGATCCGGTGGCCTTAATTCTGCGGATTAAAGAGCTTCCTGAATACCTCTATCAATAAGAAGACGTTTTTCTTCTCGGAAGTCGTGATTTATAAGAAGATTGACCATAGATGGACGCTTTATGCATTAAGATTAGAATCCTTTACAATTGACCAAGCCAGAGTATGATTAATACAGCCTAACGAAAGGTTGGTTTATGTTTGACATGGTTAGCGGAATGTTTTGTTTTGTAACGGCAACAGTGAGCTTCTTGTATGGAACAAGAATTTTCTGGATTTGCGGTAAAAAGTGTAACTTTGAGGTAGCTCCTGCTGAAAAAAAGCAGAGTCTAAAAGCGACTATGCCAGGAGGTTTTGCTGTCTATTCTTTTGGTTTTCTTGTTGTTTTCAGCGAGGTCTTAAACGGCACATTAGCAATTGTAATCACATCCCTTATCAGCGCCCTGCTACTTTCCCACTTTGTAATTTCAATGGCTATGCCTGAATTGAAAAGAAATCGTTCAAGTTACATCGATTGATTTATTGAAGTTGTTGCTGAATTAAATATATAACCTCCGAAATCTATATTGGAACATGGAAAACTTTTTTAAATGTTTCTTCTCCGAAATGGTCTTTTAGACAGTCGGGACATATGCCGTGACTGAACTCTGCATCAGTATGTTGCTCTATGAATTTTTCAATAGGAACCCACGAGCGTGCCTCAGTAGGTCCTATATGCTCTGGGCGAATTTTCTTACAATATGAACAAGTAGGAAGAAGTCCTCGAAGTTTTTTTATCTCCTTAAAGGCCAATTGTAGCTCATTGTTTGTTATCTCTAAAGATTCATTTTTGCTAGAAAGTTCTAGATTTAAAACAGAGATTAAACTCTTTTCTCGGCGATAGGAACTAATTGCAAGGTAAGCAACTGTATAGAGGCACGAGAAAAGAACACCAACTTCCGTGAGCTGTACCAAGAAGTCCTTTCTCGATGACGTTGGCACTGGTATTTTGTACCAATAAAATGCCGTAAAAGCATACATGACCCCGAAGAAGCGGAGATGGCTACAAGTATTAACGGCGCTAACCCTGCTTGCCCACCAACGAAAAACCAATCAGCAAAAATTATAAATCCACTGGCAAACAGATATGTCCAGAGCGGCCAATCACGGTCTTTGAGTTGTACGCTAACGAAATAGAGAATCCAGAATATGGTGGCCGCCACTGAAGACAAAACCAAAGCATTTGAATAGTCAAAGACTAGCGCCTCTATTACTAGCAAGGTCGCAAGAAGGCTCGAAGCTAAGAGTAGTGCATTGAGAACACGCTTTTCTAAGGGAAAAGATTCTCGATCACCAATAAAATATTTAAATATGCGAGGCTCTTGAGCTTTCAAAGTAAGCTTTCTCGAAAACAGACAGCTCCGAAATATAGTCATAAAACAGAAAATCGAAGGTCATCGTAAAGCCATCAGTAGCAGTTTAATAATTATCTAAGATTTTCTATCTGCAATCATTTCGTCTCTTATGGAACACATCAAATAAGACAACGTCAATCTAGCTCAATATGAATTGCAGGTCAAAGGGTCAAATCTCCTATAAGTCCTCCTCCATTACCCTGAAGAGTACAGATGGGCATAGTTGTCAAATTCTTACTGACCCTGACTTATAATAAAAAAAGCCCCACAGCCAGGGTGGACTGTGGGGCAACGGGTTATATGGGTTTTGCTTAGGAGGTAAAACATGAAGAATCATGCTCTGTGGTTAATATCTTACTGATTTTGTCAGGTATGTCAACAGATAAATGAAAATAAAAAAGGCCACCAAGGATTGAACCCTGGTGACCATCGTTTTTGCTTCCTATGAAGTGGTCTAATGATCCCGGACACTTTGTTAAGCGTGATACACTGCAACCGCTAACAAGGAGACCACATGAGCAAGCAAACCAGACGTCGTTATTCTGATGAGTTTAAAGAGGAAGCGGTCAAACTCATCACCGAACAGGGTTACAAGGTATCAGAAGCAGCCCGTAATCTGGACATCAACGTGAGCATGTTGAGTCGTTGGCAGAGGGAACTCGGTCCAGAATCTGATGGCTCCATCGATGCCGATGAAAAAGCAGAACTTCAGCAGCTGCGCAAAGAAAACAAAACACTGCGTATGGAGCGTGAAATCTTAAAAAAGGCCTTGGCAAAATCGATCCATGAGGCATCCAAAGAAAGTTACGGTTCTCGCCGGATCTCCGAGTCTTTCCAAGCCAAAGGCTACCCGGTCGGCCGTTACCAGGCTCGTAGCTTGATGCGAAAGCTGAATCTGGTTGCAAAATCAACTAAACGTTTTAAGGTCACGACAGATAGTAACCACAACCATCCGGTCGCGCCGAATCTATTGAATCGGCAATTTCAGGTTGATCGACCTGACACTGTTTGGGCTTCAGACATTACCTATCTGTGGACCCGCCAAGGCTGGCTTTACGTTGCCGTTGTTCTGGACCTGTTTTCTCGCAAGGTTGTCGGCTGGTCGATCGATCGTCGCATGACCACGGAGTTGGTCAAGAAAGCCTTGAACATCATTCCGATCGAGGGAGTCAATACGCCAGCTATGCCTATCAAGAAGAACTGAAGAAGCATGGCATGGTGTGTAGCATGAGCCGTAAAGGCAACTGCTGGGACAACGCTGTAGTTGAACGGTTCTTCAGAAGCCTGAAGACAGAACAGACCAACCATTATAGCTACGTGAGCCGCGAGGCAGCACGGCGAGACGTGGTTGACTACATCCTGATGTTTTACAACAGCCAACGGCTTCACTCGACTCTGGGGTATAGAAGCCCGGCTGACTTTGAAGCTGAATATCAACAGTTACAAAACGTGGCTTAACAAGGTGTCCTTTTTTACTGGACCACTTCACTACATGCTGAAGCTTTCTTGTTTATCGTGACAAATAAGAGCTGGTTTGGCTCAAGATTACTTCTCTTGACGTGGCACGACTACAATCCCAGAATCCGT
>JAAXQF010000072.1 GCA_012974435.1 Desulfuromonadales bacterium
AACAGATTCAATCTGCGACACCTTCTGGTTTACCCAGCCAACGACTGGCATCACCACTCTGGTCATGCAATTTGACACCAGCGCCCTGGCCCCTGCACTGCGACCTTACCTGCCGATTTTCTGTGCCTTAATGCCTCAAATCGGCGCGGCAGGTCACGATTACCTGGCCATGTCCCGACGTATTAGCGCGGCTACGGGTGGAGTTCGCTTCGGCACAAACCTTTTGGAAAGTCCTCTCGACCTCGACAGCATGCGTCCCGTTGTGGAGCTTAAAGGCAAGTGCCTGGATCGCAACCAGACCACCCTGTGTGAAATTCTGACCGACCTTTTGATCGCTCCGGACTTTAACGACCTCGAACGCTTGCGCACGGTGATCGGCCAGATCAGGACATCGATGGAGAACTCGATTCCCGGGGCTGGCCATTCCTTCGCCGCGCGTGCTGCAGCTGCCACACTCACACCAACCGCAAGCTTGCGCGAAGAGTGGAGTGGCATGACCCAAGTGCAGACAATCCAACAGACAAGCACTCTGGATGATGCAGGCCTTGCCGAACTCGCGCAGACATTTAAAGAGATTGCCTCCTGCCTGTTTGTTTCAAACCAGGCAACCGTCGCCGTTACAGCGGAAGAATCTGCGCAACAGAGCATTCAAAAGCCTTTAGCAGGTTTGTTGGCAACCCTTCCTGAAAGGGCAACTGAGGGATCTCAGGCAACAACAACTTTCAGCGCTCAACCTGGCGTCACCGGGTGGCAACACAACCTTCCGGTAGCTTATGTCTCCCGTATTTTTCGTACCGTGCCATACACACACCCTGACGCGCCGGCCCTGATGGTTCTGGCGAAGCTGTTGCGTGCAGACTTCCTGCATCGTGAAATTCGCGAGAAAGGCGGCGCCTACGGCGGCATGGCCGGGTACAACGCAGGTGGAGGCCTCTTCTCCATGCTCTCCTATCGCGACCCACACCTCGAGCGAACTCTTGATGTCTACGAAGAAGGTGTTGAGTGGGCCTGCAAGGGAGGGTTCAGTGACGAGATGATCAAGGAATCTATCCTGACGGCATTCGCCGAACTGGACCGCCCTCTTTCACCTGGCGGCCGGGGATACCGGGAATTTATCCATCAGCAGCAGGGCGTTAACCACGACATGCTGCAAAACTTCCGTAACGGCATCCTCGCTGTGACGCAGGAGCAACTGGCCCATGTTGCACAGACTTACCTTAAGCAGGCATTTCCTTCCAGTTCGGTGGGCGTACTTGCCGGCGAGGAAATGTTCGATAAAGCACAGGTGAGACTAAAGCAAATGAACATGCAGATGAAACGGCTGGGGAATCTATAGCTCGAGTAAGCATCAGGACGCTTGATAGTTATGCCCTAATTCCGGTGACACAATGATATTGTGTCACCGGAATTATCTGTTATTGCGTCTTTACTAGCTTTTCTTGGCGTCTTTGCGTTAAATTCCTGTACTAACTTGTAGTTGCAAACTCTAAAGCACCCATAATTACACGGCTAACGAGAACGACCATGATGACAAAAAATCTTAAAAACCAGTTCGCAAGTGACAATTACGCCGGAATCTGCCCGGAAGCCATGCAGGCGCTGCAGGAAGCCAACAACGGTTACTCGACCAGCTACGGTGATGACCCCTGGACAGCTAAAGCCTGTGATGCTCTACGTGATTTCTTTGCAACAGACTGTGAGATTTTCTTTGCTTTCAACGGTACCGCGGCCAACTCTCTGGCCCTGGCCTCAATGTGCCAGTCGTACCACAGTGTCATCTGCCATGAAATGGCTCACGTTGAAACCGACGAATGCGGCGCCATTGAATTCTTTTCCAACGGCACCAAGCTTTTAACGGTTGGAGGTGACAACGGTAAGGTTGACCTTGACGAAGTAGAACACACCGTCAAGCGACGTACGGACATTCACTACCCCAAGCCCCAGGTTCTCTCGATCACCCAGTCCACGGAGTTGGGCACCCTCTACACTCCAGAGGAATTGGTCGAGATCCACGGTCTGACCAAGCGGCTCAATCTCAAACTGCACATGGATGGTGCGCGCTTTGCGAACGCAGTAGCAGCACTTCAGGTTCACCCGAAAGAGCTGACCTGGCGGGCCGGAGTGGATGTGCTGACCTTCGGCGGCACCAAGTGCGGTATGCCGATGGGGGAAGCGGTGGTCTTTTTCAACAAAAAGCTCGCCTACGAGTTTGAATACCGATGCAAACAGGCCGGACAACTGGCTTCCAAGATGCGTTATCTTTCCGCCCCCTGGCTTGGTTTGCTTCAAGACAACACCATACTCAAGCATGCCGGCCATGCCAACGCCTGCGCACGCAAACTGGCCGGAGAGCTCTCGAAGATCGCCGGTGTGAGCCTTGTCCATCCCACCGAAGCGAATGCAGTCTTTGCCGAGATGCCGGAGGAGACGATTGCCAAGCTAAGAGACAAAGGCTGGATCTTCTACACCTTCATCGGCTCCGGCCATTGCCGCTTCATGTGCTCATGGTCAACCACCGAGGAAGACATCGCTGCCCTTGTGAACGATATTCAGGCTCTTCTTTCGTAAGCTTACAATAGAGCTTCGTATACCAGGCATAAGGTAGACACGATTTAAACCATTTATTAACGCCTTTGCGTTAAAGCATTTTTTGCTTATATGAAATATTAGATAAAGGCTCACATGACTGAAACACAAAACCAACACCACTTCGAAGCCTTGACTCCCAGTCTCATCATGGATGCCGTCGAGAGTTGCGGCTTTCTTTGTGATTGCCGCACTTTTGCCTTGAACAGCTATGAGAACCGCGTCTACCAGGTGGGTATCGAAGATGCTAGTCCACTGATCGCCAAGTTCTACCGCCCCAAGCGTTGGAGTGACGAGCAGATTCTCGAAGAACACCAATTCTGTTTTGAGTTGGTAGAGCATGAACTGCCGGTCGTCGCCCCAATGCTTAACGAGCGCGGCGAAAGTCTCTTTCATTTCGGCGATTTCCGCTTTTCCCTCTATCCACGCCAGGGCGGACACGCACCGGAGTTCGATGATCTCGACAACCTGCTGATCATGGGCCGTACCCTCGGCCGCATGCACGCCATTGCCGCCACAAAACCTTTTCAGCATCGACCCCGGCTCGACAGCGCAACCTTCGGTCATGCCTCGGTGGAATTGATCAGTGAGAAGTTCATCATTCCAGAGTACAAGGCCAATTACGACGCACTGAGCCATGATCTACTGCAGACCATTGATGAACTGATCGCCGGGGCCGGCGACACGCCATTCATCCGCACTCACGGCGACTGCCATGCCGGCAATGTTTTGTGGCGCGATAAGGCGCCTCACTTTGTCGATTTTGATGATGCCAGGACAGCGCCGGCAATTCAGGATATCTGGATGATGCTTTCAGGGGATCGTTCGCGCCAGACCGCACAATTGGCAGAGATTGTTGAAGGCTACAACGAGTTTTACGATTTTCGGCCAAGCGAATTACGCTTGATTGAGGCGCTGCGAGCGCTGCGCATTCTGCACTATTGCGCCTGGTTGGCAAGACGCTGGGAGGATCCAGCCTTTCCTCATCACTTCCCCTGGTTCAACACAGTCAACTACTGGGGCGAACACATCCTGCAACTTCGCGAACAGATCGCCGCATTAAACGAGTTGCCCCTGGAAACCAATTAATCAGGTCTTTCCCTGATTTTCCCACCTCGCGCCGCCCGCCACGCGCTTCGCGTTTAAGCCTGCCGGATAATCTCAACCAGCAATTCAGTGACCTGAACCATATCGGCGACCGCGACCGACTCGTCATGGGTGTGGACGCCCGTCATGCCGGTCGCCAGAATGATCATCTCGATGCCATGACCGTTGAAGATATTGGCATCACTCCCCCCGCCCCCCAGACGAATCTTCAGATCCTGCCCTAAAGACTCCGCGGCGTTACGAGCCAATACCACTACCGGGGCGTTCTCATCAACAGACATACTCGGGAAATCAGGGCGAATCTCGGCATGAATTTCGGGGCGTACACGCTTGCCGTCGATTTCACGTGTCATCTCATCGGCGGCCGCTTCAAAACATGAGAGCATATGCTCGGTTTGCTCTTGAAGTTTAACAGGATCATGACTGCGAGCCTCTCCGACAATGGAGGCCTTCTGCGGCACGATATTGCGGGCCACACCACCCTCGATGACACCGATATTGGCGGTTGTTTCATGGTCTATGCGTCCGAGGCGCATCTGGCTGATCGCGAGGGAGGCGGTTTGAATGGCTGAGACGCCACGTTCAGGCACCATACCGGCATGAGAAGCAAGCCCCTCTATCTCTATCTGTATGTGATTCGCACCAGGGGCCTGCAGAACCATCATGTCGACGCCCTCAGTATCGAGGGCATAGCCGTAGCGCGCCTGGATCATGCTGTAATCGAAATGTTTAGCACCGACCAGGCCGATCTCTTCAGCGATCGTCACCACCACCTCAATAGGCCCATGAAGGATGTCCTGCTCGTTGACAACCTCGAGAGCCTCGATAAGCTCAGCAATTCCGGCCTTATCATCAGCACCGAGGATGGTATCGCCGGCGCTGTAAAATACCCCGTCACGCAAAACCGGCTCGACCTGACCTCCAGGCTCGACCGTATCCATATGAACCGAAAAGAGCAGCGGCTCGACCTGTTTGCCGTTACCGGGAAAGCTTGCCACCAGGTTACCTACTTCACCGCCAGCTGCAGTCGCTGCAGAGTCAAAACGGATCTCAGCACCGAGGCGCTGCAGGCGTTCGGCCAGGTAACTGGCAATCGAACTTTCATGTAAAGGCGGGCTGTTAATTGCTGCCAACCGGGCAAATTCTTTACTCAGGCGCTGCTGGTCGATCATAGGAAGCTCCTCAAAAAACAGTAACAGGTCTGTTTGGATAGATCAGATTCTCAGCTTTCACAAGTAACAACATCATCACATAATGCAACAAACAAAACAAACCACTAAAGCACACCGCAAAAGTAAGAACGGACGCGAACAGGTCATAGATTTATAGACAAATCGGTTATGACCCTGTTACTATAAATAAATTTTGTTTTTCGGGAAGTTAACGTTCTTATCCCGGTAGGAAGAGACCCTTGGATTTCGATTTTCACCCGCCCAAACATTCCACGACCAGGCGTCGCAAGAAGACTCCAAAGTTACGCATCTGGTTGCTGCTTGCCCTGATAACCCTGCTGCTCGTTCCACTTTTCCTGCGCCCGACGGTTACCAGTACCGAAGCGAACACTGCAGCGCCTGAGGCAGCTCCACCGCCGCCCCCCATTCCTGAGATTCGCAAAGAAATCATCTCCGGGACAATCGCCTCTGGTGATACGATTTCAGGCCTGTTGGGAGAATATTTCTCAGCGGCTGAAATTCACACGTTGAACAAACAGTGCAAGCCGGTCTTTAAACTCTCACGCCTCAGCGCAGGGCAACCCTACCGCCTTTGTCTGAGCGACGATGATTTCGAACGCTTCGAATACGACATAGATCGCGATGAGCAACTCATCATCTCGCGTGAAGCAGAAACCTTCTCTATCGAGAAAATTCCGATCCCCTACACGACAGAAACAGCTCGTGTCCGTGGAGTCATCGAAAGCAGCCTCTTTGGAGCGGTGACCGACACCGGTGAGAGTGATGTGCTGGCGATGAACCTTGCTGACATTTTTGCCTGGGACATCGACTTCATCCTCGACATCCGTAAAGGAGACTCATTCCAGGCGCTGGTAGAAAAACGTTATCGCGAAGGTCAGCCGGCAGGTTATGGCCGCATCCTGGCAGCAGAGTTCACCAACCAGGGCACCACCTTCCAGGCCTTTCTGTACAAAGACGGCGACAGACGCCTCGACTACTACGACGCCGACGGCCAGAGCTTGCGCAAAGCTTTCCTCAAAGCGCCGCTCTCTTTCTCCCGTATCTCCTCGGGATTTACCATGCGTCGCTTCCACCCGATCACAAAGACCTGGAAATCTCATCCGGCCATCGATTACGCTGCTCCGAGAGGAACACCGATCAAAAGTGTCGGCGATGGCGTCATCATCAGAAAAGGTTACACCCGCGGCAACGGCAATTACGTTAAGATTCGCCACAATAGCAGCTATGAAACCATCTATCTGCACATGAAGGGTTTCGCCAAGGGCATTGCCAAAGGCAAGCGGGTCGCTCAAGGTCAACGGATAGGTTACGTCGGCAGCACCGGCCTGGCCACAGGACCTCACCTTTGCTTCCGCATGTATAAAAATGGCGCTCCGGTCAATCCTCAACGTGTGAAAGCGCCTGCGACCAAGCCGATCTCCGGAGCCAGTCGGGCAGAGTTTGATATTCATGCGGCAAAACTCATGGCCGAGTTAACCGATCAGGCACCGGTCAAGACTGCCAGCGCACAGCAGGCAGAGGACCCCGTAAAAGACTAATTCCAGACAAGGGACACATCATGGCCGACAAACTTGGCGAGTTACTGATCAAGAAGAACCTGTTGACCCAAGCGCAACTGGAAGAAGCGCTGCAGGCCCAGGTCATTTTCGGCGGCAAGCTTGGAACAGTCTTGATCGAAATGGGACTGATCACAGAAGACATCTTAGCTGAGATTCTGGCTCAGCTGCTCTCTATTCCCTGTGCAAAGCCTGGGCAACTGCAAAACATCCCCGAGAACGTCATCAAAATCATCAGTGCAGAGTTGGCTGAGAAGCATAAAGTTATGCCGGTTTCCGTCAGTGGCAAGAAGCTGACTCTCGCCATGGCAGAACCACACAAGCTTCAAGCAATCGATGAAATCTCCTTTCGTACAGGGTACATCATACGACCGATCCTGGCCCTGGAAGTACGACTGGTCTTTGCCCTGGAAAATTACTACGACATCAAGCGCACCATGCGCTATATCGCTCCACCTAAACAGGTGCGAGAAGAGCTGAACCAGCTCCACGTTTTCGATACTGCGGACGTTCCGATTGAAGTCGCTGACACCAATAAAGAGCTGGGGACACCCGGATCAGAGCATATCTATCAGAAACCGACAGCCGAACCGGCCCAGCCACAGCCTGTGGAAGTCGTGGAAGACGAGATAGAGGAGTTGGGCGACGACGACCTGATCGAAGAGCTGGAAGATGAAGAGATTACGTTGGCGACGACGGCTCAGAGGCTGGTTGGCATCACCGATCGTAACGATGTCGCCGATGCCATTATCGCCTATCTCGGGGCCAACTATGCACGGGCGGCCCTGTTCATGGTCGTTGCCGGGCAGGTGACCGGCTGGCGATCTGCAAGAGGTGGGCAACCGATTCCAGGCTTTGAACAGTTTCAGCTACCACTCTCTGAGCCCTCAGTATTAAAAACAGCCATCGAGAGCAACAGCTTCTTTCTCGGTCCGGTTCCACAGAGCGGCGCGAACCTGGCATTGACAACGTTTTTGGGCAAGCCTGCGCCGCAGTCTGCCCTCCTGTTGCCGATGAGCATGTTGGGCCGTGTCGTTGGATTGATCTACGTCGACGACCCCAAAGCCGACCTGTCAGCAGCAGTCGTAGATGTCCAAGAACTCTCCAGCAAAGCGTTGATGGCCTTTGAGATCCTCATCCTGCACAACAAGATTCTCAGAGTTTGAACTACCTCGTCCACCTCTATCTCTCCGGACCGGATCCGGAGATTCAGCTTGGCGGCCTGATGGGTGACTTTGTCAAAGGCCGCATCCCTACAGATTATCCCGAAAAAATTGCCCTGGGTCTGCACCTCCATCGTCGCATCGACAGCCTCGCCCAAAACAGCCCGCATACACGTAGCAGCCGACAAAGGCTTGACCCTAAGTTCGGTCACGGTCGCGGCATCATTGTCGACATTTTCTACGATCACTTCCTCGCCGCAAACTGGCGTGACTTCTCGACCTCCCACCTGACAAGCTATGCAGCAGATGTTTACGAATTGCTGCAGGCGTCTCATCAGCAACTACCACATGGCTTACAACAGGTCGCACCAAACATGATTGAGTACAACTGGCTGGTCTCTTATCAGCACCGCGAAATCGTCGGCAAGGCTCTAGAGAGGATCGCCCAACGCCTGAGCAGACCTCTGCCCCTCGCCGAAGGCGTTGATGACCTTGACACCCATGAAGTCTCATTGATGCAAGACTTTGCAGGTTTTATGGACGAAGCGAAGATTTTTGTAAAAGAGGAGTTTGGGATTACAGTGAGGTAAATCGCAACGGGATCAGCCGGTCATGATCTGGCGGACACCGTCAGCGATAAACTGTATCGCCAGGGCGGCCAGGATCACGCCAAGGAGACGGCGCAGGATATCGTCACCGGTCCGGCCGATAAGATCCTTAACCCGGCTTGCCGAGGAGAGCGCCAGGTAGGTGAGCAGGTAGATGACCAGAACTGCGATCACCAGGGAAATGCTCCCCGAAACTGTCGGTGTTTGAGAAAAGAGCAGAATCGTCACAGTCAGACAACCGGGACCGGACAGCAACGGAATCGACATCGGGAAAACGGAGATATCAACCTCTTCGCCACTCTCCCACTTCTTGCCGGTTTCCCCCTTGGTCACCATGTTGAACGCCGTAATGAAGAGCAACAGTCCACCAGACACCCGCAAGGCTTCAATACTGATGCCGAGCTTGGTCAGCAAAGCCTGACCGAAGAAGGCAGAGACCAGCACAATGGCCGCCGCAATCAGTGTCGAACGCAACGCCATGCGCTTCGCATAAGCCCGCTCACACCCCGTGGTCAAACCATGAAAGATCAGCGCTGTACCGATCGGATCAATGACAACAAAGTAGGATGTCAGGGCATGTAAGAAGATATCAGTGAACATCTCTGTTCCAGTCTTGATTAAAAAATTAAGGCGACAGGTGTGTGGTCGTTTCTACCCCAGGCCTGCCAGGGTGTCAACGTAAAGGGCATATATATAGAAGGACACAATAGGCTTCTATTGTGTCCTTCTTAAGTTATGGAGGAGCGATCAGAGATAAAGGATCAGGAAGAACAGAGGAATAACAACCCCGAGCCCCGTCAACACAAGGCCACGCCGCATAGTCTTGCGACGAAGCATAAAGAGACCGCTGACGGCCAGAAATGCAAGGGCAACAGCATAAAGGTCAGCAAACCAGGTCCAGGCTTTTTTCGGGTGGTTAAGGTGCAGGAAATTCATCTCGCGCAGAACGGGCCGGGGAACAGCGCGATCGTGAACGACATGACCGCTCGACAGATCGACCGTAATCGAACGTCCTTCGACAAAGAGCTGCAAACTGTTTCGGTCAGGCCGGTAGCTGCTTTCAAGCTTGCCCGGTTCACCGAGGCGCGCAAGGATCATAAGCGCGGTTGCGGCGTCCGCAGGGTTGCCGACAACCGGGCCGATATTGGTTTCGACCCGCTCTACACTGTAACTCGGGTTCCACTCTTTAATATGATTGACGGCCACGCCGGAGATAGCGTAGAGCAGGGTCAATCCGATACAGAGGAAACCGATGTCACGGTGCAGTACGTAATTCCAGCGCTTCCAACTCATGCTTAGCTAAACACCATCGATCGAGGCGCCGAGTCCACGGATACGCAAGACGGTTTCACCGGACGTCACGGAGGCAGGATCAAAAGCAATACCCTTCTCTTCCGCATGATGTTTGCGCCGCTTGATGACTTCCTCACGGGTCAGCACCATACTCTCTACGACACCCTCAACAGTCGCCACCTTGCCGCGAGCTTCCATCGGGAAGACGATCTCGCCATCGGTTACTTTAATACGGATTTTCTCAAAATCACGGTCGCCTGCCAGATAGATCCAGCAGCCTCTTGTGCTGCATACGTCAATGATCAGTCCGGAAACTTTGACCTTTTTACCGACATAGTCTTCCGGTTTATCAAGAATCGCGGAGACAGCTGTCTCTTCAGACAAGGTGACTCCCTGCCCGAAATCTTTGGCAAAGGCAGTGACTGGGGACAACATAGATACGAGCAGAAAGGTGACCAGGAAAGTACGCATGATTTGCTCCTTAAAATGTGATGGATAACGGAACGCATCATACTTTTTGAATATATTAGAAGTCAATACACAAAAACACCGCGCTAATGTAATTATTTAATGCACCACTAAATACAGGTATTTACGAACGATGAAGTACGTGCATCAGGAATGAATCGGCCATTCAGTCTCATATCCAGGAGGGAAAAAGGTCTCCCTGGTCCGGTTGAAATAACCATACTGCAGGCTGGGGAAGCGTGCCTTATGCATTTTAAGCATTTCCACCATACCAACACCCTTACCTGACAGTTGCAGAGAATCAAGATAGAGCACCGGGTCAAGACTTAGGTTGCGTATCTGGATCATATCAACACCAACCAGGTCAATCAGATCACCCATGGCCTCAATCTCATCCTCGCGATCAGTCACACCAGGGAAGACCAGGTAATTAAGCATCAGGTAAAGACCGGCCGCTTTGGCACGCTGCATAGATTCGACCACATCATCAAAACGATAGCCGCACGGCCGGTAATAGGCGTTGTAAAGATGCTCTTGTGCAGAGTTGAGGGAGACGCGAATTGATTCTACACCGGCTGCTGCCAGTTTATCGATGGCCTCAGGCAAAGAAGCATTGCTGTTAAAATTAATCGTACCCCGCTCTGTCTGACGACGCATCTC